>NZ_JBXMTI010000006.1:0-61599 GCF_057083605.1 Candidatus Villigracilis sp.
GGTCATTTTATTTATTACCAATTACTGAACTACGCTTCGAAATCGTAGTCGCCAGGGTCTTCATCCACTGCCATCATGGGTTCTTCCTTATCCCTCTTATCAAGGAATTGCAGAGTTTGCGCCACGATCTTCGTGAAGTACTTTGTTTCGCCTTTATCTTCATACTTGTCAGTCTTCAATCGACCTTCAAGGTAGATGAGACTGCCTTTCTTCAGATATTCCTGGCAAACTTCGCCAAGCCGACCCCAGGCTTCAACGTTGACCCACTCGGTCGATTCTTTCGTCTCGCCGCTCTTGTCCTTCCAGCGATTGCTGACAGCAAGGCTGAAATGAGTCACTTTTTTGCCGGTAGGGGTGAACTTACTTTCGGGGTCCTTGCCCAAACGGCCGATTAATTGAACGCGGTTTAGAGTT
Organism: Candidatus Villigracilis sp.; assembly: GCF_057083605.1. Lineage (NCBI taxonomy): Bacteria > Bacillati > Chloroflexota > Anaerolineae > Anaerolineales > Candidatus Villigracilaceae > Candidatus Villigracilis > Candidatus Villigracilis sp. The sequence continues at coordinate 415 of NZ_JBXMTI010000006.1, forward strand.
GGCATGGCTGCTCCCCTTTTGTTTCATAACTTTTAGATGCTAGTGTACGTGTCATATTAGTCTCCTTTTTTATCTAAAAGAACAATAGGTTGTGTCGAACAGGGTTATACTTTAATTAGCTTTCAGTTTCCTTGGGTGCTTCTGTGGATTCAGTAGTCGCAGCCACCTTTTTCTTGAGAACAGGCAGGCCGGTCTTCATTTCGACTACATCATAGCCTTCAGGCACGGCGTCTAAAGCGCCTTCCTTGATCTCCTTCGAGAAGAAGAACATTCTGCCTTTCGAGTGTAGGTAGTAGGTAGTTCCTTTTGAGTTGGTATGTCCGTATGCCATTATTATCTCCTTTTGTCTGAGTGTAACAAGAGTGTAGAACAAAGTTTCTAGCCTGTCAAGCCCCTAATTAGGGTATTGTATAGACAAATCTACTCGGAGCAGACATGAACACCGTATCCAGCCTCTCTGACCTAAGAACCGCCCGCCTCTCTCTCAAAGGGATAGTTGGTCTTGTCCCGACTATGGGATACCTACACCAGGGGCATCTCTCTCTCATCCGCCAGGCGAAAGCTGAGTGTGACCATGTGATCGTGACCATCTTCGTCAATCCTGCGCAATTCGGGCCAAACGAAGACCTCTCGAAATATCCCCGTGACCTCGAGCGGGATTTGAGCCTAATTCAGCCTCTCGGAGTCGATCTGGTATGGAATCCTACAGCGGAAGTAATGTATCCGACTGGCTACCAGACCTGGGTGGAGGTCGAAGCGATGACTCGTCCACTGGAAGGCGCAATGAGACCCGGTCATTTCAGAGGTGTAACTACCGTAGTCGCGAAGCTATTCACTGCTACTCAGCCTGATAAGGCTTATTTTGGCCAAAAGGATGCGCAGCAGGCAGCGGTCATCCGCCAAATGACGCGGGACTTAAATTTCCCAATCGATATTGTGGTCTGCCCTATCGTGCGCGAGGCAGACGGGCTGGCCATGTCCAGCCGTAACAAGTATTTGAGTGCCGAGGAACGCAAAGCCGCCACGGTGCTGTTCCGCGCTTTGAGTGCGGCAAAGGCGTTGTACGAGGCAGGCGAGAGGGATGCGGAAAAAGTAAGAGGAAAGATGAAAGAGGTGCTGGCGAGTGAGCCGCTGGCACAGATGCAGTATGTCTCCTGTGCAGATTACGACACGCTTGAGGAGTTGGATGCGATTAAAGGAAAAACACTGCTTTCGATGGCAGTGTTCTTAGGTAAGACAAGGTTGATCGATAATTTTGTACTGGGCGGATGAAACACAGACGCGCGTTTTTCATATTGCGAATATTCAGCGGAACTGTTCTTACAGTCTGCGCTCTGCTTGTCATCCTTGGGTTGATCGGGTTGTATGATGTCTTACACCCACCGCGCAAAATCCCGCCCGGCACTACTTTGATGGAAGAAAAAGTCAACTTTCAAAGAGTTGACCTGTTGACCGAAGATGGCATTCGCCTTACAGCCTGGTATACGCCACCAAAGAATGGAGCGGTCATCTTATTGGCGCATGGATACGGCGACAATCGCCCCGAATGGGTATATGCTTTGCTCGCCAAAAAAGATTATGGAGTGCTGGCCTGGGATGCGCGTGCACATGGCGAAAGCGATGGGGATATTTCGACTCTCGGTTATTTAGAAGTTCTGGATGTGAAAGCCGCGTTGGAATATGCATTGTCTCAGCCTGACGTTAAGCACATCGGTGCCTGGGGTGGTTCGATGGGCGGGGCGACAATGATCCGCGCAACAGCTCAACTTCCAGAGATAGAAGCATTGATTGTGGATAGCACATTCACCTCTTTGAATGATGAAGTCGATTTCCTTGTACCTTATCCGATCATCAATCCGCTAGCAAAATTTTATTTAACGCTAAGCCTTGATGTTGACTTGAACGATATCAGCCCGACTACGGTCATTAGTCAGATCAGCCCGCGCCCAGTGTATATCATTCAAGGCAGCATGGACTCGGTTGCATCACCTGATTCTGCCCAAGCACTATTCGATGCGGCAGGTGAACCAAAATTTTTATGGGTTGAGGAAGATGCGATCCATTTGGGGGTACATATGAACAACCCGTCTCGTTATCAAAGAAGGATCATGCGTTTCTTTGACGAATGGTTGTTGATTAAAAGGGAGGCTAACTATCAGAAATGTGACGTGTTTCACCGCTGACTGATACGCTCTCACCGACCTTCAAACTATATTTCACCAACAAACGGGAGGGCACTCCCATATCTTCTCCCTGTAATATCGTGAAGGCTTTTTTACCCTGCCAATTAATATCGCGCAAATATCCAGCCAGTGCCGCGGCTGCTGCACCTGTTGCGGGATCTTCATAGACTCCGCCTGAGGCAAAGGCATTACGAGAGTGGAACACTTCGTCAGATTCTAGCCATAGGATACTAATTGTGACCAGGTCCTCATCAGCCATGAGTGATTTCACAAGCTCGAATTGATAGCCCATGTCTGCGAGTGTTTTTCGATCTTTCACTACCATAATGAGATGCCTGGCGCCTGCAAAAGCAAACCGAATTGGAAACTCTGGAGCGAGCTTATCCTTTGCCAGACCGAAGGCCGCAAGAATTTTATCCACATAAGTCTCTGGCGCATCCTTGGACCAGGCCTCAGGGGATTGAAGTGTTACCGTAAAAACTCCGTTGTCAGATTTATCCGCCTTTACACTGATCTCGCCATCATTCAAATAAAGCTTGTAATTCCCTTCGCCAAAGCGTTCCCCTAAAGCTGCTCCGCTCGCAATAGTGGCATGGCCGCAAAACGGCACTTCCCTCTCTGGCGCAAAATAGCGGACTCTCCAGCCATCTTCCTGTTTTACCAGAAATGCCGTTTCAGAATAACCTACCTGTTTGGCAATCGCGAGCATTTCTTCCGACGCTGGCATCTCATCGTAAAATGCCACGCCAGCCGGGTTACCACCTTCACCTTTGTACGAGAATGCAGCTATTTTTAATATGTTCATGGTCATCCTTTGGAAATATTTGATTAATAAAAAAATTCTATATTACAGACAAGCTTCAATCCTTAATCACCGAAGAAACTCCAGGCATTACCAGTTGCTGAAACATCTCATCCATCTTCTGCGGTGAGTAGGACATATCATGTTTGATCCACCATTTGATCAGAGTCATCAAGGAAGCGGTCAGATAATCGATAATAACTGTCGCAGGTATTGAAGCGTTTTTATCAGTCGTTAGATGGCGTTCAATTCTTACTTGAATATCCCTGTGCACAATTCCATCGAGGGTTTTCATGGCTAAATTCATAGCTGGGTCTTTGGCAATGACCTTCATAATATGTCCCTGTGCTTGTATGTGATGGAACCAGAGGCGGGTCGGCAAGAATGAATTGTTTCCTTCTTCATCGTGGGCAATCGAGTCGGCATGTTGGTCCAGGTTGCCAGCAAAGATTCCCTGATGACCCACCAGCAAATCATTCTTATCCACATAATGCACATAAAAAGTTGAACGCGCCACATCTGCGCGCGCAATAATATCCTGCACCGAAATATCTTCGTACGTCTTTTCTTTTAACAATGCCAAAAGCACATCCTGTAAAAGCTGACGGGTTCACCGCGCACGCCGATCCTCTTTTTCATGTTTCATAATCACAACTCCATGTTTTCGGACAATCTATTTCATTTGTCCATTAACGGACATTCTTCGCATACTGCATGTTGACTACCACCCACCCCGTCATTATATTGAAAAGATATTTTATATCATACACATAAGGATGAACAAAATGAAACAAGCCTTCTTACATTATCTGCATGGCACTGAATTATGGGCCAGCCACCTGCCACGTATCCCAAAGGGACTTTCCCTTCTTGCAGTGATTGGATGTGCCCTTGGCGCCGCTTCTTTTTCTGGATTTGTAGCTGATTCAAATCTATTAAAGTTTTCCAGCTTTGGGCTGGGCATCCTGCTGATAGTGCCTGCCCTGCTCGCAGGACTCTTCGCCTATCGCAAGTGGAGCTACGCATTGGACATCCGCAAACAAATGCTTGATTCCATCACCTGGCGCGGCGATGAAAAAGTTTTGGACGTTGGCTGCGGCAGCGGACTCATCCTGAATGGGGCCGCCATGCGATTGACAAACGGTAAAGCCACAGGGATCGATATCTGGGCTCCACATAGCGGCGGCGGCAACCTTGAATTGTTGTGGAAGAATGCCAAAGCCGAAGGAGTGGCAGACAAGATCGAGTTCAAAAATGCGGATGTGCGGAAAATGCCTTTTGAAGATGCATATTTCGATATTATTTTTTCCAGCGGGGCATTGCATCATATCAGCCATAATTTTCCAGATCATGAGCAGGCATTGAACGAAATGGCGAGGGTGCTCAAACCAGGTGGAAAGATCATCCTGTGGGATACAACTCACATGGTCAAAGGCTATGCCTCAAGGATGAAATCCGTGGGTATTACAAGCGACGTAAAAGAAACAGACCGATTCCCGCTAGGGTTTGAAATGAGCATGATGGTTGGAAGAAATAAGAAGCACGGACAATGCAACTAACATAATTCCACTGGTATACTCCAATCAGACCAACATAGTCTGAATTGGAGGTTGCCTTGTCCCGATTAAGCCTGAGCACACGTTTTACCTTGATCCTGAGTGGAGTCTTCCTTATAGGTATAGCACTCAGTGGAGTGATCTACTGGCGTACGCTTCAACAACGTGCGCAGGAGGAAATCACATCACAAGGTTTGCTTCTGATCGAAACGATGAATGCTGTCCGCGGATATACGACCAAGAACGTCCGCCCGCTGCTTGCGGATGATCTGTCTGCCAGCTCTGAATTCATTTCGGAGACTGTTCCAGCTTTTTCCGCCCGAACGGTGTTTGAGAACTTCCGCGGCCAGTTGGATTACTCCACGTATCTTTACAAGGAAGCGGCTCTCAGCCCTACCAACCCCGCAGACACTGCCGACGCCTTCGAGACTGATTTGTTGACACAGTTTTCAAGCGGTGAGACCACGGGCGAGGTCAGCGGATACCGCGACTTAAACAATGAACGTCTCTTTTATATCGCCCGCCCATTGACGATTGGAGCTGAAAGCTGCCTCGAATGTCACAGCACGCCTGAACAGGCTCCGGCGAGTCTGATCGCTACTTATGGGGATCAAGGCGGCTTTGGTTGGGAGTTGGGGCAAGTGATCGCCGTCCAGATCATCTACGTCCCTGCCACGGAAGTCTTTGATGCCGCTTTCCGCAACTTCACGCTGGTGATGGGAATTTTCGTGATCACATTTGCGCTGGTCATTCTGTTGATCAACTCACTGCTCAAGAGGTATGTGATCCAGCCTGTGTACGTGTTGAGCGGGCTTGCGGATAAGATCAGCGCGGACGAGAATTTTGCAACAGAGTTGGAAAGCCGTGCGTTGCAAACCATTACCAGACGTTCCGATGAATTGGGCAGCCTGGCGCAGGTTTTCTGGAAGATGGCCTCGGATGTGTACGAGCGTACTGGCATGTTGAAGAAACAGGTTAATCAATTGATCATCAAAATTGACGAGATGCGCCGCAAAGAGCAGGTCTCGGAAGTGACGGAGTCCGAGTTCTTCACCGATCTGCAAAAACGCGCGCGTGAACTTCGCAACAAAGGGCAGGCTCCGGGCAGCGAAGGCGAAGCATCAGCAGATTAAACATAATTAACCCCAAATTTTATTTGGACGCAGATGAACGCTGATTTACGCTGATGAAAAGCAAAATCAGCGTTTTCTGCGTTTATCAGCGTCCCGTTTTTCTCTTAAAAACAAACTCACCCACGAAAGATTAGTTTCGGGGTGAGTCGTATTTAATTACACAGCCAGTTCTCAATCATCAAATCACCCGATCATTGCCACCATCCACAGGGACTTGAGCGCCTGTTGTCTTTGAGAATAACGGGCCGCACATTTCAGCGGCGAGTTCGGCCACGTCATGGCTTGTCACTTCCACATGCAGAACATTGTTGGTTTTATATTGCTCAACGGTCAGGCCGTAGCTTTGAGCGCGCTTTTGCAAAACTTCCTCGGTCCAGATGCCGGTATCGAATACGGCATTCGGATGAAGAATGTTTATGCGGATGTTGTCAACTCCCCATTCTAATGCGGCCACGCGCGCCAGTTGAGTCAGCGCAGCCTTTGAAGCGGAATATGCGCTCAGACCCGGACCTGGAGCGGGTACGTTTTTCGAACCGATCACGACTACCCGTCCGCCGCGCGGAGCAAGCTTGAGGAGAGGATGAGTCATATTCATCAGCACCAGGTTTGAGTTAAGGTTGATGCGCATCACTTTGTCCCATTCAGCAGAGGAGAGTGTTGCAATCTGCTGGCTGGCTGGGAAGATGCCAGCGTTGAGGATCAACATATCCAATCCGCCAAAGCACCGCACTGATCCTTCCAATGCAGAAACTAGCGCGGCTTCATCTGTCACATCACAAACTATGCCAAGAAAATCCTTGCGCTTATGGAGACTCGTGATGGCGGGGTTGAGATCAAGCCCCACCACCGCCGCACCACGAGCGAGCAGGGAAGCGACACAAGCCTTGCCAATGCCCGAGGCTGCACCGGTGACAAGCGCGATCTCGCCCGCAAATACTTTCGGCGTGCCCTGCCGTTTGAGCTTGGCTTGTTCAAGATCCCAATACTCCATGTCAAATAGATCAGATGCAGGCAGGGCTCGATAGCCTCCCAGCATTTCGGCGCGGGTGATGATCTCGATGGTGTGACGATAAATATCCTCGGTGATGGATGCGTCGCCCGCTGTGCGCCCCAACGTTATGAGACCAAGCTCCGCATCAAGGATAACGCGCGGCGCGGAGTCAAGCATGGTCAACTTTTGCGAGGAACTCTTTGCGTGTTCATCAAAGTATTTTTTATAATCCTGTGAATACCTGGTAGCATCCCGCCCAAGCAAGGGGAGGCGCTTGGTGCGGATCACATGGTCGGGTGTGGCCGGGCCTTGCTGGCTGACAGTTTCAATGTCGGTGCGCCGCACAAAGTTCAATACGCTTTCATTGGAGTGAGTGGAAAGAATCAGAGGGAAACCAGCAATGGCTGATACGTCCTTGCGCAGGGCGGCAAGGGATTGTTTTACCGGCTCATCCGTATCTTTGGTGGATTTTTTTACATCAATTGTCCATGCTTTCTTACTTTGCAAATACGCTTCTGCTTTGCCCACCATCTCGATCATTCGGTCATAACTTTCCTTTGCGGTGGCGCCAAAGGTAAAAATGCCGTGATTCATCAGGATCAGGCCAATGGTTTTTGATGTGGCTTGCTCATTAAAAAGAGCCGACACCGCACGCACCAGCTTAAAACCAGGCATCACATACGGAACGACGATCATAGAACCGTCATTGAAAATTTCCTGAATACGCTTTTCTCCGTTTGTTGAATTAGTAATGGTAACGATAACATTTGCGTGTGTATGGTCAACAAAGGTATGCGGGAGAATGGCGTGCAAAATTGCTTCCACTGATGGAGCGGGCGCGGATGGATTCGTCATGCTGAGTTGCAGCTCACGCGCCATCTCTGTGTCCGAGAGTTGTTCCAACGTGGCAAGCTTCAACAAATAATCCAATCGGCAGGGAGAAAATCCCGCCGCTTCGATGGTCGCCAGATCCCAGCCGCTGCCTTTGACATATAAAATCTTTTCGTCCTGCCCGAACAAATTCTTTTCAGTTGCCTTGACGGAGGTATTCCCGCCGCCGTGCAGGACGAGCGACGGGTCCGCACCTTGCAGCCGCGAGGTGTAAACACGCTGTTCGAGTAGGCTGGTGAAGCCCGCGGCGTCGTTGTCATTCCATTTGTTTTGCATTTATTACTCCAGAAAGTAGGTCGGTTTGAAAAAAAATAAATTTATTGAAGACATTATATTCTCATCTAGCTTTAAAACAAACAGACCGCATAACGAGCGCGGTCTGTTTGTTTACGAATCACCCTGTATATCATTTACTCATAGAATTCTTGTCAAACATCCATTTCTGCAAAATGTTCCATCAACAAACGGTGAACGAAAATATAACTTCCGCCTACGCGGCGGAGAAAAATAAGGTCAACAGCACTTTCGAGAAACGAGATAAGAGACCGTGGCAAGTATCTTTGCCATACCAAGATGTATCGCAAGATATAGTGTTGAAAAAAGGCATCAAGTCCGCCCTGCAGCCCACCAATCAACCCGATACTCAGCCCACCACTCAGTCCACCAGACAGCCCGATAATCGGTCTGAAAATCAGCCCACCACTCAGTCCGAAAATCAGCCCGAAAATCAGCCAGAAAATCAACCCACGAAAAATTCCATTATTAAGAGTTTGACTTATGCGTTGTCCGGGATAACTAATCTCTTCTATTTGCTCTCTGCTCAATCCGAAAATGAGCTCGACCATCAGCCAGACCATCAGCCAGACACCCAGCCCGACAATCAGCCCGAAAATCAGCCCGAAAATCAGCCCAACACCCAGCCCGAAAATCAGCCCGAGAATCAGCCCAACAATTAGCCCGAAAATCGACGCCTTATAAGCATCTTTCCAGGACCATCTTAATTTATCCGCCATTTGAATTACATTGCTCAGCCCGACAATCAGCCCGACACCCAGCCCAACACCCAGCCCGAAAATCAGCCCAACAATCAGCCCGAAAATCAGCCCGACACCCAGCCCGACAACCCATTTATATAAGCGTCTTTGTTTGTTATCTTCGAGCCACGAAGGCTGCACTGCTTCGATCTGAAATGTAATGATATTGTGCTGAATCATCTTTCGGGCAAGCCAACTTAAGTAATGTAATGTTTCCTTTTTTGTGAAAGAGAAGTTGTTTGAACGGGCTGAACGCTCAAACATTCGGTCGATATAGGTATCGAAAAGATGTTTACGCTGGTTACCCCTATTTTTCGAAGCGGTCAGTTCTTCGACTTTGATGTCTTTATAAGCAAGCGTCATAATGCTCAACATGAGCGGAGTTTCCGCCAGTTCCCGCAAGACTTTATCTTTTTTGAGAAGTTCTTTTGCACCTGCCAGGCTCTTACCTAGCCTGGCAAAGTAAGAATCAACTTGCTTTGAAGTGAGCGGCTGTAATGTGATGGCACCCTCCATTGAGAATTTCGTGCCAATGGCAGAATATTCTTCAATACGGCTGCAAACAACGAGTGAGGTTAAGCCATAATTAGTTCTAAATTGATTTATGGTCTCTACGCAATTTGCACGGCTTTCCTGCTTTACCTCATCCAAGCCATCCAGTAACAAAAGTATCTTGTTTTCACTTACCCACTTAGGCGCGGCCCTTCTTGGGACGTAATATATAAGATTTAATTGATCTACAAGCCAGTCTGCAAGTATTTTTTTTCAGTCCATGAGGCAAGGTTGAACACGACGGGAATAGGCTCGGTTTCATCATTGCGGGCGCGTTCTATTAATCGGCGGGCAAGCTCAATAAGCATGGTCGTCTTGCCCGAACCCGGTGCACCTAAAATCAGAAGGGAACGTCCTACACCGATTTCATCGAATATCTCCAACATAGATTTACCTTTAGGCAATGTCTCATTTGTTGATTCCCTTTTGATTGCCCAGGGATAGTTAATGACAGTCGGATCTTCTTTAATTCCCAATTCGAGCAGAGCGACGCCATGTAATGATTTTTCCAGAATTCCCTTAACCCAAAAGTTTTCGACATGGTTAAGCATCGCACGGCGATTGTGCTGGTCAAGGGTTTCGGTTTGCCTCTCATCAAGTGATTGAACCCAAATTGCAAATAAAATCGCTATAAATAATGGGATGATGTAATAGTAAACCCACCAATTGATACCAAGAAATTGTTTTAGCGTGTTGCTCTCAAAATAGGTGTAGGCTTCCACGAATCCCCATATCCCTGCAACAAGGGTTAGATAAGTGGTTATGAGTGCTTTCCAAAACGCCCACATTTTTAGCATTATGTGTCTACCCTGATAAGAATTGGAAGTATTATAACTGAACAAGCCGCATCATCACGGACACGGCTTGCCTAATCTCTAATTCTCTATTTCTCAATTACTATTTACCAATTACCTGGTGGTCTCGATATGCCATTCGCAACGAACGCTCATGGTTACTCGACCACCGGGATTAATCCAACTTCCCCGTAATCATTGCCATCTTCACTTCACCAATCGCCTTTGTGATCTTAATATCACGCGGACAGGCTTCGGTGCAGTTGAAAGCGGTATGACAGCGCGCCACGCCATCAGTTTCAGCCATGACCTGCATGCGCTGGTCGGCGGCTTCATCGCGGCTGTCAAAGATAAAGCGATGCGCGGTCACGATGGCGGCGGGGCCATAGTATTCGCCGTTCGCCCAATAGGATGGACAGGAGGTGGTACAAGCCGCGCAAAGGATACATTTGGTGGTCTCGTCGAACCGCGCGCGGTCTTCGGGGCTTTGCAATCGCTCGCGCCCATCTTCTGGCAGCGGGCTGTTGTTGATGAAATATGGAAGCACCTTCTTGTAATTATCGAAGAATGGTTCCATATCCACGATCAAATCCTTAGCAACCTTCAAGCCGAGCAAAGGTTCAACGGTAATGTTCGTGCCCACATCACGGATCAAAACCTTGCAGGCCAGCATATTGCGCCCATTGATGCGCATTGCGTCTGAACCACAGATGCCATGCGCGCATGAACGGCGGAATGAAAGCGTGCCGTCTGTTTTGCCTTTGATCAGTTCAAGCACATCCAGCACGCGGTCATTTTCATCGGCTTCCACTTTATACGTCACGTAGTTGCCGCGCTGGTCTTTCTCGGGGTTATAACGGAAAATTTTGACTGTAACTTCCATAAAGACTCCTCATTATGTCGTTGCGAGGGCGCTCTTGTTCTTTGTCCGAAGCAATCTCCTCAATGAGTGAGAGATTGCTTCGTCGGGGCGGGCACCCTCCTCGCAACGACATGATTTATATATTAATAAACTCTTGCCTTTGGTTGATGTTTCGTGATCACCACTGGTTTATAGTTAATCTCAAGTTTTCCGTTCTTCTTTGCGATCAACGTATGCTTCAACCAGTTCTTGTCATCGCGTTCGGGGTAGTCCTCACGGGAATGTCCGCCGCGCGATTCTTTTCTGTTCAACGCGCTCATCGCTACCACTTCCGCAATGTCGAGCAGGTTGCCAAGCTCCCAGGCATTCAGCAACTCTGTGTTGAAGATCCTGCCGGTATCGCTCACGCGCACGTCCTTGAATCTCTTTTGCAATTCACGCACTTTATCCAGAGCAGATTGCATATCCTTCTCGTTGCGATAAATGCCGACATCGGCAAACATGATGTTCTTCATTTCATTAGCGAGGTCGAACGCGTTTTCTTTTCCCGACCCGTTACGCAGCGCATCAAACTCGGACCGTGAGCCTGAGTCAGCGTTCTCGGGCAGTTTCTCAAATTCGACAGTCTTCGCATATTCCGCTGCTTTGAGCCCTGCATGTTTGCCGAACACAACAATATCGAGCAATGAATTCGTCCCCAGGCGGTTTGCTCCGTGGACTGAGACACAGGCACATTCACCTGCTGCAAACAAACCAGGGAACACAGTGTTCTTATCGTCAATCACTACTTCGCCAAATTTATTAGTGGGGATGCCGCCCATCGCGTAATGTGCCGTCGGCTGGATGGGCATCAGCTGAGTCACCGGGTCAACACCGAGGTAGACGCGGCAAAAATCCACAATGTCAGGAATCTTCTTTAGAACAGCATCAGCCGTCAGATTATAGGGAGAGCCGTCCGGGTTGGTGCGTCCATCATCTTTGGCAAATTTATTTACCGTCTCAGGACGAATATCCAAATAAACGTAGTTCTTGCCATCAATACCGCGGCCTTCCTTGATCTCGGTATAGATCGCGCGCGAGACAACATCGCGTGAAGCCAGGTCTTTGACCGTGGGCGCATACTTGGGCATAAAACGTTCGCCCTTGCCATTGATCAAAACGCCGCCTTCGCCGCGTACGCCTTCGGTGATGAGAATGCCGAGTTTATAAATACCGGTTGGGTGAAATTGGAAAAATTCCATGTCTTCGAGCGGAATGCCGCGGCGTAAAAGGATGGCCGGGCCGTCACCCGTATATGCATATGCATTGGATGTGACTTCAAAGATACGTCCGTAACCGCCCGTTGCAAAGACCACCGCTTTTGCATGGATGGTATGCAGTTCGCCGGTGGCGAGTTCTACAGCCACGATGCCTGCGGCCTTGCCATTGACCATAATGAAATCAAGCACTTGATATTCATCATAGAAAGTTACTTCATTTTTAATACACTGCTGATAAAGAGTTTGCAGGATCATGTGACCCGTGCGGTCTGCAGCGTGTGCGGCGCGTCGCACGGGTTTGCCCGTTTCATTATTGGTGTGCCCGCCGAATGGTCGTTGTGAGATGCGACCTTCGGGGGTACGGTCAAATGGAAGGCCCATGTGTTCCAGTTCGAGGACTGCGTCGATAGCTTCATTGCACATGAACTCGATTGCGTCCTGGTCGCCTAAATAATCCGACCCTTTGACGGTGTCGTACATATGCCATTCGGGTTTGTCTTCTTCGTAGTTGCCCAGCGCAGCAGAGATGCCGCCCTGCGCTGCGCCTGTATGTGAGCGCGTGGGATATAACTTGCTGATGACCGCAGTCTTTGCCGTTTTGGACGCATATAACCCTGCCATGAGTCCAGCGCCGCCCGCGCCGACAACGACCACATCATATTGATGAACTTTTGCCATGAATTACTCCTGAGTATAAAACAGCAAACACGAAGGGCACTAAGTACACAAAGGTTTAAATTGGTTTTCCTTCGTGCTCTTTGTGTCCTTTGTATTTAAGAACTTATGAAGTCAAGATGAGATACAAACCCATGCCCATTAGGGAAAGCATCATGATGACGCTCAAAAAGCGGACGACTTTGCGCCCGCCATCACCTGCAATGTAGTCATCCGCAATGACGACCAGCCCGTGCACGCCGTGCGCTGTTGAAACAAGCAGCAAAGCGCTGGCGGTTAATTTCCAAAATGTGGAAGCCCAGGGAGCAAGGTCCGGCACATCCGTGCTCTGCACATGAGATACATTGGGCATGAAGGCCCAACGCATCACATCCGCAAAGTTCATTTGGTTGCGCGCACCCATGATCAAGGCGCCGATCAGGCCAACGAGGATCAGACCATATATCGCCAGGGCAGAGAGGCGCGTGAAGATCCACATGATGGCTTCGAAATTCGTTAATCCGCGCTGTTTGATGGAAAGGTTTCTTGATTTTGCAGTCATCCTAGCCTCCCAATGCCGTGCTCATGATCACGAAGACCGAAAGACCAAAGAGCGGCAGGAAGACGGCCCACTCGATCCAAATGGCCTCACGATGGTAGTCGATCAACTTTGGGAACAGGTCCAGGATGGTAATGCGCAAGCCGTTGATCGCATGGAACAACACGCAAAAGAAAATAAATATCTGGAAGGCCCAATTCTCATAAATGCCGTTGAGGAACCCCCCGGTTCTGCCGCCGATGAAAGACGCCAGGATGTGTATGGTAATGAAGATCGCCATGCCCAGGCCACCAATGCGGTGCAGGACATACGTCAACATTGGTCCTTGTCCCTTGTAACGCAGCCCCGTGTACAGGCTGACATTCCTTTTCAAGCCCATCTATGCCTCCGTATCAAAATTTTAGGAAGATTCGCTTGCAATCTCACCCAAGTTTATGTTCTTAATATTGCAAGAGCCTATTTTACTCTCGAACCTTTGAAATCGCAAAATAAAGTGAAAACATGAACAATAAAGGTGACAATCATCCTAGTTATTTCATTATCAGCCTCCTACAAAAAAGCGGACATTGACCCTTATAATCCAATTCAAACCGCTTGTAATTTATAGTACTTTCTTTATTCATGATCTCGATTCGGCAAGCGCAACAAAATCTTTAGGAGGCGCACATGTCTGGTTCGCATGAGCTTTCCCGCCGCGATTTCATCAAAGTGACGACGGGAATTGTGGGTGGCTTGATCGGCGCAGTGATCGGTCTTCCTGCTGTTTATTATTTGATCGACCCTGCACTGCGCGAGGGTGGAAAAGATGCATGGATTCCAATCGGCAAATTCGAGGATATGCAGGTCGACAAACCCTATCCCTTCTCCTTCACGCGCGTACAGGTCAACGGTTGGGAACGGACCGCCAGCTCCTTCGGTGGATACGCCATTCGTAAATCGGACGATCCCAAAGACCTGCTCGTCCTCAACAGCCGCTGCACGCATCTTGCCTGCACCGTAAACTGGCACGAAGAATCTGACGCTTATATCTGCCCCTGTCACGATGCCAAATTCAGCATGGAAGGCGAAGTACTGGATGGCCCTCCTCCCCGCGCGCTGGATGTCTACGATGAACACCGCCTGACAGAAGACGGCCTGATCGAGATCTTCTTCAAGGAAGGTTAACTAGATTCTGTCATGCTGAGCGGAGCGACACTTGCGCCGCGCGCAGTGCGGTGAGCATCTCGTATTTTGGAGTAGAGACCCTTCGCTGTCGCTCAGGGTGACAAGTCCTGGAGCAAATCTATGTGGAATAACATTTATTTATGGCTCGATGAGCGCCTCGGCCTCAACGACATGTACACCAACCTGCTTGACCGCCCCGAACCGAAAACAACATGGTGGAATACGCTTGGTTCGGCCAGTATGTTCCTTTTCATCATGCAGGGACTGACGGGTATCTTCCTCACCGTTTATTACACCCCATCTCCAGATCATGCCTACGACTCTGTGCAATACATCATGGAAGGTGTGGCATTTGGTTGGCTGATCCGCGGTATCCATCACTGGGGCGCAACCTTAATGGTGATCGTGGTCTTCATCCACATGTTGCGCGTGTTTTATACCGCTTCGTTTAAATATCCACGTGAATTGACCTGGCTGATCGGCATCGGACTTTTCCTTACCACCCTCGGCATGGGCTTCACAGGTTACCTGCTCCCATGGAATCAAAAAGCCTATTGGGCAACCACCGTCGGCACACAAATTGCAGGGACGGTTCCCTTCCTGGGCGAGTTCATCCTCAAAGCCCTGCGCGGCGGACCAGAACTCAGCGCCCTGACCTTGCAGCGTTTTTTCTCCGCACATATCTGGATCATCCCCGCTGCTCTCGTAGGTTTGATGGGCGCACATCTGTACCTCATCATCAAACACGGCGAGTCGCACTTTCCAACCAGGGAAGACTAACCCTTTTCGTCATTGCGAGGAGCGGAGCGACGAAGCAATCTCCGATACTATGATGGAGATTGCCTCAGGCAAAGAACACCTTCGCAATGACGGTGGAGTCATTATGAACGACGAAACAAAAAAGAAAATCAATAAAAGATACGAACGCGAGCTCAATAAAGGCGAACGCTTCTGGCCCGATACCATCTTCAGAGACTTGATTGTATCGCTGGGTATCTTTCTACTTTTGATCCTGCTCGCATCTTTTATTGGCATTCCCGCCGAGCCCAAAGCCGACCCAAGCGACACATCTTACATCCCGCGCCCCGAATGGTATTTTCTCTTCCTCTTTAAATTCCTCGCACTCTATGGGCAGCTCCCCGTCATCGGCAAGATCGAATGGATCGCAACCGTTCTCATCCCTGGCATTGCCATCGGCGTGCTGACTCTAATGCCATTCATTGAGAAGAATCCAAACCGATATTACAGCAAGCGCGTATTGCCGATTTCGATCATGACCATCATGGTAACAGGTATTGTGTTGTTGACGTTAATGTCCGAAGTCCCTACCGTTTCCGAAGATGGCTCGACCTTGCTTGGGACTCTGCAAACCATTATTGGGATTTTCATCCCCCTGACCGCTTACATCTTATTTGTCTTCTTCAAATCGAACACCCGCCTCATGCTCTGGACGACAAGCCTGGCCGCCATTTCGATGATCCTCATCTCAGGGACGGTGCTTGCGCTCGCCCCCGAAAAGAAAGCCGAAGAGACGGAAGTCGCCGTCACGTTGGTTGACCAGATCTTCGCGGGGCAGGACCTGTACTCTGTCCATTGCACAGAATGCCACGGTGATGATGGTTCCATCGCGGTCATCGAAGGCGTGGAAGGACTCGAAGGCGAAGAGATCACCCCGATCAACAGCCGTGATGTGCTCTACACCATCACAGACTCCGCCATGGGTGAAGTCATCGCTTATGGACGTCCGAATGCGGGTATGCCTCCGTTCGGAAAAACATACGGAGGCGAACTCTCCAAGAGTGAGATGGATTACATCACAGTGTTCATGCGTTATATGTGGGATGATAGATTTGAAATTCCAGAAGAAGCACTCAAGCCTTTATTCCCGCCGCTTGCAGATGGAGAGGTACCATCCTATGATGTGCACATCCAACCAATCGTCAAACGCTATTGTGTCTCCTGTCACCGTGCTGGCAAGGAAAATAATAATTACCTGATGACAAGCTACGAGGAAATTCTCACCACCGGCGACAACGTTGCCAACAACATCATTGCCGGGGATGAAAACAGTTATCTCCTGCAAGTCATTCAGGAACACGCTATCATGAATCCGGAGAAACCTGATGAGGAACTGATCGCAGTCATGCCGCCCACCCGCGCCTTGAAACCAAATGTGATCGATGTCTTCATCCGCTGGATCATGAACGGCATGCCGCAAACGGCAGAGGAAGCGGGAGCGCTATCCATAGTGCCAACGCCTGCAACGACACCAATGCCGTAATCTAATTTGCATAAATAAGATGGTCATCGACTTTGCAGATGACCATCTTATTTTTTTAAGTATTGACATATGTATCATTTATGGTACACTTGTTGCATGGATGGAGATAAAGAAGAACCAATTTTGGATGTTGTCTTTTACCGCACAGAGTCTGGTAATGAACCTGTTCGTGAGTGGCTAAAAGACCTGCCGCGTGAAGATCGCAAAAATATTGGTGAAGATATTAAGACAGCGCAATATGGCTGGCCATTGGGAATGCCATTGATACGAAAACTGGAGCGAAATCTTTGGGAAGTTCGATCAAAGATAAGTTTTGGGATTGCGCGGGTGATTTTCACAGTTAAAGGAACAATGATGATTTTATTACACGGCTTTGTTAAGAAATCACAAAGGACACCAAAGGATGATTTAAATACTGCCCGCCGCAGATTGTCGGACATAGAGAAGGAGTAACGACATGAGAAGCAAACATATTGGAAGTAACTTTGACGACTTCCTGCGAGAAGAAAAAATATATGATGAAGTGAATGCTGCCGCAATTAAACGGGTGGTTGCATACCAGATTGCACAGGAAATGAAACGCCGCAAACTTACAAAAACTGAAATGGCAAATCGTATGAAAACCAGCCGCGCCGCATTAGAACGCCTGCTTGACCCAACCAATGCATCGGTAACGCTATTCACGCTGGAACGTGCTGCTTCTGCTTTGGGAAAAACACTCAAAGTCGAATTGGCATAAACAAGTAAAACGTTTCCCTAAACCCAAATTTTCAAACTGGAGAACCATGAAAACAATAAGTGGATTGGAATACATTGAAATGGAAGCTGGCACCGGCACTCAGGCTGAGGCCGGTAAATCTGTCAGCGTGCATTACACAGGCAAGTTTCAGGATGGCAAGGTCTTTGACAGCTCCGTTACTCGGGGCGAGCCAATCACCTTCCAATTGGGCCGCGGCAACGTGATCAAAGGCTGGGATGAAGGCATTGCCCTGATGAAAGTCGGCGGCAAGGCGCAACTCATCATTCCGCCTGATCTGGCCTACGGCGAACGCGGCGCAGGCGGAGTCATCCCGCCGAATGCCACACTCGTCTTTGACGTTGAATTGATTTCAGTGGCTTAAACAAAAAGGTCGGGACTTTCAAGGTCCCGACCTTTTTGTTCTAAGAATTTAATTTCAGGATTTATTTTTCTTTCTACTTTTTTTGCCTTTCTTCTTATTCGCAATATCTATCATCATTTTTACCTTCTGGGATCGGTTTGAAAAAGCCTTTTCTGTTCCAATTATTCCACCCGTAGAGGTTAATAAATAATTAAATTCCCATTCGCCGTTGTCATTCAAAAGGTATTGTAGCTTGGTTGCATTGAGCACTTGTCCAAAATGTTCAGCATGTTCAATGGCTGGCTCTAGCCTCTCTAAAACTAAGGCTGAAATTACTGTATTAGGATCACTTGTACGAGCCACAAACTCAATTAATGGATTAGTGGGCACGACAAATATATAAGTTACAGGACGACTCTTTGGATGTGCATATTTAACATACTTTATGATTGTGATCTTTAGGAAACTATAAAACTTGGCAAGATCTTCTGCAAAAACATCTCCACTTTTTTCAACAACTTTCTCTGCAAATTTCTTAACTATATCTTTTGCGAGCAGATATCCAACGATTGTCTGTGAAAGTTTAATTATTATCTCTGGATCTGGCACAGCAGCTTTTCGACCAAATATAGATGTTTCAAATTCAACATTAGATTCAGATCGAATTTCATTGAACATTTGCTTAGCATCATTGTAATCTTCAAAGTTAACTACATCAAAAGATATTTCATAGTCGTTTGTTTTCTGTTTTTCATATCTTTCATTAAATGGGCTTTTGTCAATTTCACTTTCTTGTTTTAAGAGTATTATCCCATCGCCTAAACTGAGTTCTTCAATTTTCTCAAAGACTTCAGTTTCTGTAATCAATTGGTATTCACCATCTTCTCGCATCTCAACTGTCGCCGATATTACTTTTCCCTTTGGAGGTAAAGTAACATCATGATCAGTGCCAAACAATGGTTTATCTCCATTGTTGATGGACTCGGCAGCGTGCTCAAGAGCTTCGCGAGTTATTTTCATATTTTGTTTGTCAATATGTGTTGTAGCAACAACTGCTCGAATTATTTGTGCCATAACTCTTATCTTCCTAAAAAACAATTGCTAGTTTTTATTTACAGATTATCCGATTCTAGCACAAACCCCTCTCTCATTTCCGAAAGAGGGGCTCACTAATTGCTAAGAGTTGCTGTTTTCAGTTCTTACTTCCTAGGTTTCTTCTTTGCCGTTTTCTTGACAGTCTTCTTGGCAGCAACTTTCTTCTTTGGTGTGGCCTTCTTCGTTGCAACTTTCTTCGCAGCTGCCTTCTTTGCAGGCGCAGCGACTTTTGCAACTGGCGGAGTCTTGTCCATCCAGTTGATGATCGCATCACCAAATTCGGAGCACTTGATCTCCTTCGCGCCGTCCATGAGACGGGCAAAGTCATATGTCACGGTTTTGGCCGCCACAGCGCCTTCCATGCCTTTGACGATCAAATCGGCAGCTTCGCCCCAGCCCATGTAACGCAGCATCATCTCACCAGAAAGGATGACCGAGCCTGGGTTGACCTTGTCCAAGTCAGCATATTTTGGCGCGGTGCCGTGAGTCGCTTCAAAAATGGCGTGACCGGTCTCATAGTTGATATTCGCTCCGGGCGCAATGCCGATACCACCGACCTGCGCGGCCAAAGCGTCGGAGAGGTAATCACCGTTTAGATTCAAAGTAGCGATCACATCATAATCACGGGCGCGGATGAGGGTGAATTGCAGGCTCACGTCAGCAATCGAATCTTTGATAAGTAGCATCTTCTTCCACTTGCCGTCGCCATGTGTATTCCACAACTTGAGGGCTTCTTCCACTTCACTTTTGATATCGTTCTGCTGGGCAGGGCTCATCATCTCGAAACCGGGGTCGATCATCTTGGCGTTTTCTTCCACGCTTAGATTCTTGTTGGCTTCCTTATTGCCAAGGATCCAAGTCTCGCGCTCGGTGACGATCTTGTCTCGGAACTCGCGTTTGGCAAGGTTATAACCCCAATCCTTGAACGCGCCTTCAGTGAACTTCATGATGTTGCCCTTGTGGACAAAGTTCACGCTCTTGCGTTTGTTATCCAACGACCATTGGATTGCGGCGCGGATGAGTCTTTCGGTACCTTCCACAGAAACAGGTTTGATGCCAATACCCGCCGTGTCAGGGAAGCGCATCTTGGCATATTCCTTCGGGAAGGCTTCCTTGAACAAGTCTTTGAATTTCTTGTTTTCTTCCGTACCATATTGGAATTCGATACCGGTATAAATATCTTCGGTGTTCTCGCGGAAGATGACCATGTCTACATATTCAGGGTGCTTCACAGGGGAAGGTACACCTTGATACCAACGCACGGGGCGCTGGCATACGTATAAATCCAACAGTTTACGAAGCGTAACATTCAACGAACGGATGCCGCCGCCAATTGGAGTGGTAAGCGGGCCCTTGATGCCAACGATAAATTCCTTGAACGCCTCAGTGGTTTCATCGGGCAGCCAGCTCTGGAACATCTTGAACGGCTTCTCGCCCGCGTACACTTCCATCCAATGGATCTTGCGTTTCCCACCATACGCCTTTTCCACCGCCGCATCGAACACACGCACCGAAGCGCGCCAGATGTCGCGTCCCGTACCATCACCTTCCACGAAAGGGATGATCGGATTATCGGGAACATTCAACTTCCCATTTTGAATTGAAATCTTTGCCCCGCCTGCGGGGACTTTAACATTTACATATGTCATGCTAACCTCTTTTGATTTTTTTGGAAATATTTGCTGGATTATATCACCCGTGATATTTTGAACTAAGTGACGATGCTCTTAACCTTTGTTATACTGCGCTCATGCTCAAACTCCCCGGCCTGATCGATCCCCACGTCCATTTGCGCGAGCCTGGCGCAACACATAAAGAAGATTATGACTCCGGCACCTGCGCCGCACTGGCAGGCGGATTTACGATGGTGCTGGCCATGCCGAATACAAAACCTCCGATATTCGATAACACGACCCTCGACCTGGCTCTAAATGCTGCAAAACAAAAAGCGCGTTGTGACTATGCCCAATTCATTGGCGCAGGTCCTGATAACGCGCAGATTGCCTCTTCGCTCGCGCCGAAAGCTGCCGGGCTAAAGATGTACCTTGACTCAACTTTCGGCGAACTGCGCCTGGATGACATGACTCTCTGGATGCCGCATTTTGAAAACTTTCCGAAGCAATATCCCATCGTGGCGCATAGTGAAAGCAGAACCATGGCGGCAGCTATTTTATTCGCTGCCATTTATGACCGCCCACTTCATATCGCACATGTTTCATTAAAAGAAGAGATCCTGCTCATCAAGGCCGCCAAGGAAAAAGGAATCAAGGTGACCTGCGAAGTCTGCCCGCATCATCTCTTCTTGAGTAATGAAGACCTGCCCCCACCCAACCCTCCCCCAAATTCTGCGAATTTGGGGGAGGGTAAGGGAGGGGGTAGAAAAGAAGTCCGCCCACGTTTGGCGACGAAAAAAGATGTGGATAGCCTATGGGAAAACATGGATGTGATCGATTGCTTCGCCACCGACCATGCCCCGCATACGATCGAAGAAAAAGATTCAGATAATCCGCCACCTGGATTCCCTGGACTGGAAACTGCACTCCCTCTGCTCTTAACCGCTGTTTCCGAATCCCGACTCACGATTCCCGATCTCATTGAAAAAATGCACACCAATCCTAAAAAAATATTCAATCTGCCTGATCAAGCTGAAACCTGGATCGAAGTGGATGAGAATGCAGCATATGAGATCAAGGCTTCTGAACAATTTACTCGCTGCGGCTGGACTCCGTTCGAGGGTTGGAAGGTGAAGGGCAAGGTACGTAAAGTCGTCTTACGCGGCAGAACCGCTTTTGAAGATGGCAAAATATTGGTAGAAGCTGGATATGGAAAGAATGTGAGGGGATAAAAATGCAATTGCTATCCGAAATATCCCATCCGTAGGCCATATTTGGGTGGATTTGTTCAGACAATAAGTTTTTCAACATCCAAAATCTGTGGATAACTGCCTCTAAACTGTGGAAAACTGCCTCACCCTGTGGACAATAGGGGCAATTTCCAGAAAAGTGGTCTGACAACTTAAAAAATGAGACCGCCATATATGGGGGGTAGTTTTTTTAAATACCGAAATATGGATGACTCTCTAAAACAATAACTTATCCGCAGGCGATGTGGATAAGTTATTCAGAATCCCTCCACAGCCATGATCATGCCTGAAAATTGAATCAGGCTTAGGCGTGGTGGGAGGCAAAGCGGGCCCCCCCACAAGTGGTGATGAATCAGTTTTATCCACATTATCCACACCCCCTACTAATATTACTAAATCATAATTATATATATATACTTCTTGAATCTATTAAGTGAATCCTGTACAATCCTATTAAGACAGTTTGTCCCCACTTTGCCAACCTTGGGAGGTTGCCATGGATATGATCAAAGTTTCAGCCAACTCCCGTACCTCCGCAGTCGCCGGGGCCATCGCAGGCGTGATCCGCGAGCATAAACGGGCAGAAGTGCAAGCCATTGGAGCGGGCGCCGTGAACCAGGCCGTCAAAGCTTTGGTGCTTGCCACCAGTTATCTCAAGAATGATGGGATTGACGTAGTGTGTGTCCCTGAATTCGTGGATGTGGAAATTGAGGATAAGGTTCGCACCGCAATCAGGATGGTGATTGAACCTCGTATTCCGAATCCGTAATTAAGGTGACACTTGCATTGGGGGATGCTGTCACCTTAATTTATTCGACAAGCGAGACCAGGGTGGCGTATAATCTTCGCATTCTTCCCATGCAAAAATGGAATGGTTTTCCACGTGTAATATTACTTCTCGTCACGCTGATAGTTCTGCTGACAGGGCTTTCCGCACCTACGATGGTGAGTGAATCCGTGAGTGCGGCACCAATGATGGCAAGCGCATTAGATGTAATTATCAGTGAAGTAGCATGGGGCGGGACCGCAGCAAATTCATCTCATGAATGGATTGAACTATATAACACCACTAGTTCAGCTATTGATATATCAAGCTGGACTTTGATATCTTCTGATGGCACTCCCAGTATTACTATATCACCAGGAAAAATAATCCCTGCAAATGGATATTATTTACTTGAGAGTAGTCTTGATGCACCGATTTCTGATATTACAGCAGATCAAACTTATACAGGCACTTTGGGGAATACCAGTGAGATACTGACACTACGCCAGGGGGCGACTACAATTGATACCGCAAACTCGGGATGCAGTGGTTGTTGGTATGCTGGTTCGGGTTCTCCAGATTACTATAGTATGGAAAGAATCGGTTTTCTAGCGGATGATGTTGCATCATGGGCTTCAAATAATGGCGTTACGCGTAATGGCTTAGCATCAGATGGTATCACCCCAATCAATGGGACACCCCACAATTCAAAAATTGACCTTGCACTGTCAATAAAAATGAAGGATATCGTTGGTAATACACCGCCTTTTACGGCTACTTTCACCATTACAGTAAGGAACATGGGTTATGGCACGGCTACAAATGTTTCTGTGAAGGACGATCTACCTGTGGGATTAACATTTGTTTCATATGTTAGTAGTGTTGGGGCATACAATGAAGCTTCAGATACCTGGACAGTTGGTTCATTGCCAACTGGAGCAAGCGAGACCTTAGATATTACTGTATCGGTGACAGGCAGTGGGATCATTACAAATATGGCAGAGGTATGGACAAGCGACCAGCTTGACCCTGACTCAGCTGTTGGAAATAGCTCCACAACCGAAGATGATGATGACTCTATAAAGGTTGGGCTACCCATATTGGACATCACAAATACTGTGAGCGATCCAACCCCAAATATAGGAACGAATGTTGCGTTCACAATTTCGGTGAGCAATCCGAATACGGCTGCAACAGGGGTAGAAGTTGACGCTCTGTTACCGGTTGGGCTGAACTACATCTCACATTCTGCCACCCCAGGCACTATATACAATAGCAGTTCAGGTATTTGGACTATTGGCAATCTTACAACTGGCGCGAGCGCAACATTAATCGTTACCGCCACAGTGATGTCTAACGGCTTGAAGACATATGTGGCAGATGTATCTTCCAATGAATTTGCTAATAGCTCAGCTTCTAGCAGTGTCAATCCAGTCGGGGGAGAGTCGGATTTGCGACTGGTACATGAACCAGTGGTTATCAGCACAAGTACAGCAGATCAAGTTGTGTTACCCATCAAAGTTTACAACGATGGACCGTATGATGCTACCGCAGTAGATGTGAAGGATATCCTACCTTCAGGTTTAACATTCGTATCATATACAAGCACATCTGGTACTACATATTCCAGCAGCACGGGCATTTGGACAATCGACGGCATTTCAAATGGCGCAAGTGCATTTTTGAATATCACAGTAAAAGTTTCATCCAGTGGAACATCCACAAATAATTTTGCAGAAGTATGGGTGTCAGACCAATTTGACCCAGACTCCACGCCGGGAAATGGTGATAATGGGGAAGATGACAACGACAGCGTAGAAGTTCCTATTGTAGACTTGAGTCTTACAGAAACTGTAGATATTGCCCCAAGTAGCGCTATTTTTACAATTAAAGTCACCAATTCAGGCCCGGATGGTGCAAGCGGCGTGAAGGTTAAAACATCATTGCCCACGTTGACATCAACTTATACATTTGTTTCAGATGGAGAAACCCAAGGGTCTTATAACAATGGCACTGGCATATGGGATGTGGGAGCACTGGCGGATGGCGTAACTGCAACCCTGACGATTACCACAACTACTTCAGGTTCGCTTTCAGTAAATTGGGTGGAGGTGTCAGCCTCTGATCAGGTTGACATAGACTCCGTTCCCAATAATGGCTCGAAGACGGAAGATGATGATGCCAGCGCTCCGTCAGCCGATCTATTCTTGACCCAGTCGGTGAACAATGTGAACCCGGATCTAAATACCAATGTAATTTTTACGGTCACCCTAAACAACCTGGGAGCTGGTGAAACTACGAATGTGCAAGTGAAAGATGTGTTGCCTACAGGTTTAACTTATGTGTCCTATACGAGCACCTCAGGAACCAGTTATTCCAGCAGTACCGGGATTTGGACGATTGGCACAGTGCTCAGTGGCGAAAGCAAGGTTTTGAATATCACTGCAAAAGTAACGACGGTTGGAATGAAGACGAACTGGGCGGAGGTATGGAAATCTGATGTAACCGACCCTGACTCAACCCCTGGAAATAGCTCAACCACAGAAGATGATGATGCCAGCGCCACAATCACCTCTTACAGGTCGATTCTCATTAATGAAGTTGCATGGGCTGGGACTGGATCAACTTCTGCTTTGCAGAACGATCAATGGTTGGAATTGTATAATCCGAGCAGCGCGTCCATAAATATTACGGGTTGGACTCTGACATCCGCATCTATCAATATTACTTTGTCTGGCACGATTTCAGCCGGCGGTTTTTTTCTCCTCGAACGTGGTGATAATCTTACTGTTTCCGATATAACCGCAGACCAAATCTATACCGGCATACTTTTGGTTAGTGGAGAAGTGCTTACCCTGCGCGATAACTCAGGAAGTTTCATTGATACTGCCAATGGGAACGGCGGCGGTTGGCCGGCAGGCAGTTCCTCCACCTTCGGCAGCATGGAAAGAATATCTGGAACCACCGAAAGCGACAGTTCATGGGTAACGAATACTGGCGTTAAGAAAAACGGAAAGAATGAAATTGGCGGCAATATTTTGGGAACTCCAAGGAATGGGAATTCAACTGGCAGTAGTTCTTCAACCCCGGTAGCCACAGTAACCCCGATTCCCACCAGTACCCCAATCCCTGCGGCGGTTGTGATCGACCCCCGTCCCATCATCAATGAGATATTGCCCCGCCCCGGCTTCGATTGGAACCAGGATGGTCGCGTGGATGTCTTTGATGAATTCATCGAGATCAAGAATCTTACAGCCATTGATATTAATTTGTCAGGCTGGGTGCTGGATGACGAGGAAGATACAGGGTCAGAACCATACATAATACCGAGCGTCATCTTGAAACCCGGTCAACGCGTTGTCTTCTATGGGTTGGAAACCAACATCCTGCTCAGTGATGGAGGCGACACCGTGCGGCTCATTCACCCAACCAACGGAAAGATATACGACGCTTACACTTACTCCATCGCAAAGTATGAAGACCTGTCCATTTGCCGTTTGCCCGATGGCAATGTCTTTGGCGGATGGTATGATGATTGCATCCCCACGCCCAACCTCACCAACACGCGCGAAGGTGTTGCGCCATCCATGCCGGGGGGTGGTTATGAATCATCTGTCTGCGAATTGCCCGATACCCTCCCCGAAGAATTCCTGCTGGCAGAATGTCATGGTTATGGAGCAAATATTTGGAACGCCTTTTATTGGGATGAGAGCGGCTGGCTCGGCACTCGAATCATTCCACAGAATTTGAGTAAGTGGGAAACATTCATCAAGTAGGTCGGGTATATGTCGTTGCGAGGAGGGCTTTTGTTCTTCCCGACGAAGCAATCCCATATTATTAGGAGACTGCTTCGGCAAGGAACAAAAGCGCCTCGCAGCGACATTGTTTTTTGTAGTATAAGGAACACATGGAAACCTTCTTCTCTTTCTTGGAAAAACGAGTCGATGACTCATCCTCCCTTTTGTGCATTGGGCTCGACCCTCACATCCCCGACTTAAAAGAGCCCACCGCCGCCTCCGCACTGGACTTCTGCCTGACTCTGGTCAAGCAGACCGCTCCCTACGCTGCGGCATTCAAACCCAACGCTGCCTTCTTTGAAGTCTTCGGCGCAGAAGGTTGGACGGCATTGAAGACTGTGATCGAAGCCATCAACGAAGAATCAGCCCGAATGGGTTCACGCATCCCCATCATCCTGGATGCGAAGCGTGGTGACATTGCATCCACGGCGGAAGCCTATGCCCAATCCGCTTTTGAATCGCTCGGCGTGGATGGCATCACTTTGAATCCATACCTTGGCAGAGACTCAATAGAGCCATTCATCCAGAATCCAGAAAAAGGCGTTTTCCTGCTTTGCAAAACATCCAACGCAGGCTCAATGGACTTGCAGAATTTGCTCGTCCTGCCATCGGGTTCAGACAGCCCCATGCCTTTGTATCTTTATGTGGCGTATATGGCTCAGGAATGGAACGTGAACAAAAACATCGGCATCGTGGTTGGCGCAACACATCCGCAGATCATGGAAATGATCCGCGCCGCCGCACCTGACTTATGGTTTCTCTCGCCCGGCGTTGGTGCTCAAGGAGGCGAATTGGAACTGGCGCTCAAGTCCGGCCTGCGCAAAGACGGCAAAGGATTGTTGCTCCCTGTATCGCGCGCCATCTCCCGTGCGGATAATCCCGGCCAAGCTGCGGCGGAGATACGAGATCAAATTTTAGAAATCAAAATGCAGTTGAACCGCGAAGGACGCTAATGTCGCAAAGAAAAACAAAAAATATTCTTTAGACTATTCTATGCTTGGCGGCAAGAAGGATGTAACCATGGCAGACAAATTACGAATTACGAATCACGAATTATCGAACTTAGCCGATGACCTCCTCTCCGCTGGCTGTATCAAATTCGGTGACTTCACCCTCAAGTCTGGGCTTAAATCACCCATTTACATTGACTTGCGCCAGATCATCTCTCACCCAAAATTGCTGGCAGATGTTGCGAAAGCTTACCTTCCCATAATCTCCAATCTCCAATTCTCTCGCATCGCGGGCTTGCCTTATGCAGCCATTCCCATTGCAACAGCGATCAGTCTTGCGGGAAATTACCCGATGATCTATCCGCGCAAGGAAGCCAAAGCCTATGGCACAAAAGCTGATATCGAAGGTGAATATCATGCAGGCGAGATTGCTCTCATCATTGACGATCTTGCTACAACAGGCGGAAGCAAATTTGAAGCCATCGAAAAACTGACAGGCGCAGGGTTGATCGTGAAAGATGTGGTTGTGTTGGTGGATCGGCAATCAGGAGCGAAAGAGTCGCTGGAGCAGGCAGGGTATTCCATGCACGCAGTGTTGACTATATCCGCTTTGCTGGATTATTGGGAAAGCAATGGGAAAGTGGAGAAGGATAAGATCGAGGCGACCCGTGTTTTCTTGAAGCAGAGTGGATAAGCGATGTCAAAAGTAGTTGTCAAAGAATCGCTCATCAATGGGCTGGGTGTGTTTTCGTTGAAAGACATTTCAAAGGGGGAGGAAATATTGGCAATCGATGATTCGCGCATTGTTATACCTGAATTTCCACTGGATGAATCCAAAGGCGAATTTGATTATCACTGTGATTATTTAGCGGGCGGAGAAGTCATGCTCATGCAGTTTCCAGAACGACATATTAATCACAGTTGCGATCCGAATACTTTTGTCAGGACTATTCTTGGAGTCCGCCATGTGTTTGCACTCCGATCAATTTCCGTTGGAGAGGAGGTTACGTACGATTATTGCATCAATGGGTTTGGGGATACACTATGGGAATGTAATTGTGGAAGTATCCGCTGCAAAAAGACCATCCACTCGGATTTCTTCCATTTGCCATATGCCCTTCAAGTGGAGTATTTGCCGTTATTGGATGATTGGTATATTGAAGAATACAAGGAAAAGATTCAGGAATTATTGGCAAAGGAAAAGGGTTTGAAATGAGCTGGAGCATATTAGAATCCCAATCCCCTAACATCGCAGAATTTGGAAAAGCGCGCCTGCATAACAAGGTCGCCTATCTTGCCACAGTTCGCAAGGATGGCTCGCCGCGGGTGCATCCTTTCACACCGATCATTGGCGAAGGTCACTTCTTTGTTTTTATGGAACCTACATCACCAAAAGGAAATGACCTGCGCCGCGATGGGCGCTTTGCCGTTCATTGTTCGATGAAGGATACGAGCGGTGAGAGCGGCGAATTTATCGTCACGGGCAGGGCGAAGTTTATCGAAGACCCTGAGTTACGAGCGCTGGCTGTACGCATCTCACCTTATAAACCTGCCGAGCGATACGTCCTTTTTGAATTTGATATCGAAAGTGTTGTAATGACAGAATATAAAGATGGAGAGTCAGTTCACAAACGTTGGAAAGTTGATGCATAGAAATAAAGAGAACTCGGAGATTTTACAAATCTCCGAGTTCTGGATTAAGCTGCTGTAGATTTCACCTGCACCACATCCCAAATCACTTCTGGGTGTTTTGCCGCAACTTGCAGTAATACTCGCGCGGCGCCCTCTGGTTCACGGCGACCTTGCTCCCAATTTTGCAGTGTCTTAACGCTGATGCCCATCAAGGCTGCAAATTCATTTTGTGAAAGTTTGTACCCCATGCGAATCTTTTTCACGTTGGGTGACTTGATCACAAATGTGCGCGATGGTTTGGTCTTACCTCGCAGGATCCGCCCGCCTTCACGGACACTTGCTACCAGTTCGTTGAATGATTTGTCTTTCATTTGAACTCCTGTTCCACGATCTCACGTAGCACCTTAAGCTGTTGGGCTGTAAGATCATCTTTTTCATTCTTCGGATACATAAAAAGCATTAAAATCTGATCCTGTGCAGTGACCCAATAATAAATCGCTCTCACTCCGCCGCGTTTTCCTCGCCCGCTCATGGACCAGCGAATTTTTCTCAGGCCTCCGCTGTGGGGAATGATCGCGCCCGTGTCCGGGTGAGCGGATAAAGCTATTTGCAATTGACTATACTGGTCGTCTGTAAGCAAAGTAGTGACTTGACGTGTAAAAACGCTGGTTTCGATGAATTGCATGGATAAACACAGTATACGCCAATGACGTATATTTGGTCAAGTTGTTAATTGATAATATTTTAGCGATAGAATCTATTAAGGAGTTTCTATGCCAAAAAAACATACCTTTAAAGCCACCATCCAAAACGCAGGCGGAGGTGGCGCCTTCGTGGAAGTCCCATTCGATGTGGAAGAGGCGTTTGGCTCGAAGAAGCCAAAGGTCAAAGCCATGATCGAGGGAGTTCCGTATCGCGGCTTATTGACACGCATGGGAACGGAATATCACATACTGATCATTCTGAAAGGCATCCGTGAGCAGATCGGTAAAACTTTCGGCGATGAAGTGAAAATTACAGTGGAACCAGATATCGAGCCGCGCGTGATCGAAGTCCCCCCAGAATTGAAGAAGGCATTCAAGACTGAAAAGGAAGCAAAGGCCTTTTTTGAAAAGCTGGCCTATACTCATCAGCGTGAATATGTGATGTGGATCAACGAAGCCAAAAGAGACGAGACGCGGCAGGCACGCATCCTCAAAACGATTGAGATGTTGAAGAAGGGTAAAAGATCGCGATAATTTCAGCGAAGAATAGAATGGCAAAACTTAACATTGGTGACCGACAACTTTTTTATGCTACTACAGGCTCTGGTACTCCAACGGTAATCTTCGAATCTGGGCTTGGTGATACATCCGAAATATGGGTAAAAGTTCAACCAATCATTGCTGAACACACCCATGTATTCAGTTATGACCGCGCGGGTCTCGGACAAAGCGACCCTGCCTCGAAGCCTCGCACCTGCCAGGATATGGTGGACGATTTGAAATTACTTTTGGCTGGTGCACATATTTCACCTCCGTATATTCTGGTCGGGCATTCATTCGGTGGCATGATAGTCCGCTTGTTTGCCAGCCAGCACCCTGAAGATGTTATTGGAATGGTGTTGGTGGATGCGACACACGAAGATCGGACTTCCGCGTTCGAGAAGGTACTATCCGAAGAGTTGATCGTGCGCAACCGTGCGTATCTTGTGGACCCTGCGCGGAATTCCGAAACTCTTGATCGCATCAAATCCGATGAGCAGGTGCGGAACGCGCGGATGCAATTTGATTTTCCGCTGGTGGTTTTAACTCGCGGACTGCCTGACGAAGCCTCAGATGTCTGGCCAAGCGCAGATCTCCAACGAGTCGAACAGGATTTGCAACGTGAGCTTCTCAAGCTTTCCTCCAACAGCACTCTTGTTATTGCTGAAAAAAGCGGACACTTCATCCAACGCGATCAGCCCGAGCTTGTTATTGAAGCGATACAAAAATTGATGGCAAGATAAATGTATCATCTTCTTCGCCCCACCCTCTTTCGCCTCGACCCTGAACGCGCGCACGCCCTCACGCTTCACGCATTACGCATTACAGGAAATATCGCTCCCTTGCGTTGGCTTGTTGCGCAGCAATTCAAAGCGCTGCCAAAGCCTATGCATGTTTTTGGGTTGGATTTCAAAAACCCTATCGGGTTGGCCGCGGGATATGACAAAGATGGTATTGCCATTCGTGGACTCTCCGCTTTGGGCTTTGGTCACGTGGAAATTGGAACGGTCACACCCAAGCCTCAAGCTGGGAATCCGTCCCCGCGCGTTTTCCGCCTGCTGGAAGATGAAGCCGTGATCAACCGCATGGGCTTTCCAAGTCGCGGCTCGGAGTTTGTACAAATGCAATTGGACCCCAACCTGCGAGTCAATTGGATCGAACGGGTGGTCGGGTTTTCACCGCGCAGGCAACGCATTACCAAACGAAAATGGAATACTATTTTGGGCGTGAACCTGGGCAAGAACAAGGATACGCCCAACGAAGAGGCAGTATTTGATTATCTTGCCCTATTGCAAAACTTTGCGGGCCTTGCGGATTATTTGACTGTCAACGTCAGCTCGCCGAATACAGTGGGGCTTCGCAATTTGCAAGGACGCGAAGCTCTTGAAAAATTACTTGCGCAATTGCATCAACAACGTTTGATCGAACAAACTGAATATAAAAAGCGGATTCCCATTCTCGTAAAGCTTGCGCCAGACTTAAGCGAATCAGAACTTGATGAGGCCATTGAAGCCATCATCCGCGCGGGGATGGATGGAATTATTGTTACGAATACGACTCTCGAACGTGATGGGTTGAGGTCAGAATATCAGCGTGAATCAGGCGGCTTGAGTGGCAGTCCGCTGACAGTTAAGAGCGAAGCGGTTCTTCGTCAAACGATCAAGCGCGTGAATGGAGAAATTCCAATTGTGAGCGTGGGCGGAGTCATGAGTCCGGAAGATACAAAACGCCGCCTCGAGATGGGGGCGGCGCTGGTACAAATATATACGGGTCTGATCTATCGCGGCCCCGGGTTGGTTAAAGAGATCGTGAAAGGTCTATAAGTTATTGCTGTGCGCTGCGGATGGCCGGCATGGGAGCATCATTGCGGCGGGTGAAAAAACCATCGGGCAAAGGCAGGGGGGTGAGAGTGCGGGCGGATGAAAGCGCGTCAACAGGCTCAAGATATAAATTGATCGGGCTTTCTGTGCCGAGGCGGATATCCTGAAAAGCGAAGATGACGAAGGTCCCATCCGGGCTGAAGGTTGGATCGCGATAACAGCAATTCCCTTCAAAGGGTGCGAATTTTTCAAATTTATGGGTGAAGGTATTGTAAAGACCCATATCTCCAAAGCCACCGTTGCGGCGGTTGCTGTTCATAAAGAAGAGCAGGTCGCCATCCCAATCAAAGCTGGTGATCTCATCGCTGAATGCGAAGCGCGCACCGGGGAAATCGTCCAAGCGCGTGGGTTCGGCCTCACTGCAAAGATGGATATCCAATATGCGAATAGTGTCTGCAAAGACTCCGCTGGAGGGTGCGAGATATTTGATGGCAAGTTTTTGTCCGTCGTCTGACCATCGGGCGTCTGTTACCGCAAGATCCTGATAAAAGAGACAACCTTCAAGCGCAAGCAGTTCACTCTTTTTGGTGGTATTCCTTAATATTTCAATATCAAACGGAATCACATACAGTTCACGCGCCATGCTGAAAGCGGCCTGTGTGCCATCAGGAGATACGTGAAAGGATTCAAAATATTCCGCAGAAACAAAGCTAAGGATGATCTCCTCACGCTCGGTTTCAATATCCACGGTCTTTACGGTTTTGCCAGCCATGTACAGCAGGGTCTTGCCATCGGGCAGCCATTCCAGGTTGAACTTTGCCACTCCATCACTGGTGATGTCTTTCAGGTCGCTGCCATCCACGTTCATGATCCAGATATCGTTGTTTCGCAAAAATGCGATCTTATCTCCGCCGCCGATGACAGGTAGCGATGAAACAGACGCTTCAGTCGGTGCTATGGTAGCGGTTTCAAGAATGGATGATGTGTCTGTGGCTTCGATTACTAGTGCAGATGTTTCGATTGGCGGGATGCCAGCGATGAGTGTTGCAGACGGTGCTTCATTTCCTCCAAACGGAAGCAGGCTGCTGGCCAATAAAACGACTCCTATCCCGATCAGCCCTACAACGAATATCCCCGCTACAACGAGGGCTACTGGAACACGACGGCTTTTCTTTGAAACAAAGGTTTCGTTATATGGCGAACTTTTTAATGTTGGATGCTCGTGCTTCCCTACTGAGGTAGGGGTTTCGCCACGCAGGAAGGCCTTGATCGTTTCCACCATCTCAACCGCAGTTGAGAAGCGGTCATCCCTGTTTTTTGCCATACTGGTGGAAATGACCTTTTCCATCCAGACTGGCAGGGTTGGGTTTGCTTCCAGAATACGTGGGACAGGCTCGGTCAGGTGTTTGATCGCTACGGCCAGGGGAGTATCAGCATGGTAGGGCTGTTTGCCCGTCAGCATTTCATATAGGATGACGCCCAGGGCATAGATATCGGTGCGTCCATCAACGTTTTCCCCGCTGGCTTGCTCAGGAGCCATGTAAGCCGGTGTGCCGATTATGGCGCTACCGGTCACACTGCCTGCTTCACCTTGTGTAAATTTGGCTATCCCAAAATCGGAAATAAGGGGAACGCCTTTATTTGTGAATAATATATTGCCCGGCTTGAGATCTCTGTGAACGATGCCTCTGGCATGAGCTTCATCCATGCCTGGGGCGATTTGCTCCAGAATTTTGACAGCGTTTTCCACACTGAATAACCCGCTTTTGATCCGCTCGGATAGTGATCCCCCATTCATGTAACGCATAACGAAATAAGGCTGGTTATTTTCCTCGCCTACATCATATACCGGCACAATGGAGGGATGTTCCAATTGGGCGATGATCTTGGATTCGCGCTCAAACCGTAATCGGAACTGCGGGTCGGCGTGAACGAGTTCGGGCGGCAGGAATTTGATGGCCACCTCGCGTTCAAAGCGCGGATCGTATCCGCGATAAACGGTAGCCATACCCCCACGCCCCAATTCATCTTTGATCTCGTAGCGGCCAATTTTCTCGGGTTGCATGTGGCAAGTATACTATCCAAATCTGCGAGTGCAAGAAATAATTATTGCAAATATGATAGGACGGAAGAGTCTTCTGAAAAAATCTTCTTAACACGAAGGGCACTAAGTACACAAAGGAATTCTTAAAAACTCTGTGCGATCCGTCTTGTCCGTGTCCAAAAAGCCTTTAAGAAACAGTTTCTTATGATATATAAAGCCCGCCGGTGGCTTCCATCCAATCTGCGATCTTTTCAACGGCAGGTTCAATGCGATTATCTGAAATATCGATTTCCAACTTGGGCAGGATCGATTCACTTGCAAGCCTGCGGATCAATTTTTGCTCTTTGATGAAGATGTTTAGATCGTCATATTGAGCTGGGTTACCGGAAACTTTAAGCCTCTCAGCCCGCGCGGTTTGAAATGATTCGGGTGAGCGTGTCAACAGAACAAGGCGGAAGTTAAGCGGAAGCAGTTTTTCCTCCAACCAGCGGAAATCGTAATCCTTGTTATAGGTATTCAACTGATACATACGCGTGGATAGATGAAAGCGATCCACGATCCATGAATAATATTTTTGCAGTTCGAATAGTTTCACCCATGTAGCATAGGTTTCCATGGCAAGTGATTCTTCCTGCGGTTCAAAATTGATCAACCCGCGCCCCCAGGGGAAGTTGGTGAATGCGCACCATTCGCCAGACACTAGCGGAGAGTGATATTTATATTTGCGCGGCCCTACAATGCGCGGATGTTCGTTCAGCGCAAAAGCAATGTCGGTTTTGAAGGTCAGGCGTGTGCCTTCGAGGATGATCTTTGGGGTAAGTTTGGGCATGGTTGCATTATATCTACATCGTCAGTTTTTTACCGCGAAGCACGCTAAAGCCGCTAAGAAAACCTTAAAAACTTCGCGCTGTTTGCGTGCTTAGCGGTTCAAATTGGTATTTTGCACTATCGGCCGCTTGATAGCCAATTAGTCCTGTTACAAAATTCTGATAAGATTCTGAAACTTTCCTCCTACACAGTTGTGGTATATTCCCGCATACAATAGGTAAAATTATGGACGATAAAATCACAATCATCGAAGGACCGCCCCCAATCTTTGAGCACGTTAATGATGGTTGGGCAATGGGCTTGAACGAAAGCCCAACTCTCTCCGTCCCTGCGCTAACGCGTTTACGAACCTTTAACGGTCCCGCGCTCGTGCAGAGATGTTATACCGCCTGGCACAACAAGTCATCCATCCACTTGCATTATCGCAACGACATGGGCCTCGAGCAAACCGCTCCCATCCTCGCCGCCCGCAATGTAGATACTCCCGATGGACACGTCCTGCTTTTATGGGTCTATCTGGATGGTGATGGCGTGGAATACGAAATGGACGCCGGCGACGACGACCAGGCAGATGATTTTCCAGACGAATAGAAAGGATCAGGTGACAGTCACTCCAAAGTGACTGTCACCTTTTTTGACTCACATGACAACGCTTCTTTCCTCGACCCAAGCTGGCTCTGTTATTCTGACACTTAATCGCCCCGAACGTGCTAACGCCTTCAACTTTGAATTGACCAATGAATTACAACGTGCCCTCACCGATGCAGAGAATAATCCAGATGTGAGGTGCGTGGTTATCACTGGCACAGGCAATGTCTTCAGCGCTGGGCAGGATATTGGCGAAATGAAAAAGGGTGGCGGCGAGATTTCCTACCGCGAGCATTTGAACAAAACTTATAACCCGTTGATCTTGCAAATCAGGAATATGGGCAAACCTGTCATCGCCGCTGTGAATGGAGCCTGCGCCGGCGCAGGCTTTGGTATTGTGCTAGCCTGTGACCTGCGGATCGCCAGATCGACCTCTTATTTCGTGGTGGGGTTCAGCGGCATTGCCCTCGCACCCGATTCTGGTATCTCATTGTTTCTGCCCAAATACATTGGGCTTGGGCGGGCGCAGGAATATTTTTATTCCAACAAAAAGATTCCCGCGCAACTGGCTTATGAGTGGGGCATGGTCAACCAGGTGGGTGGATTCAATTATCAGCGGCTGGTCATGCAAATTGCGGGCACGCTGGCTCGAGGTCCGCGTGAAGCGTTTGCGGCGGGGAAGAAAGCCTTCAACCAGGCTATCCTGCCCAATCTGGAGGAAGTCCTTGAGCACGAGGGAATCCTGCAAGATAAAGCGGGCAAATCGGTGGAGCATCAGGAAGGTGTGGCGGCCTTCTTTGAGAAACGTGCGCCAAAATTTCGGTAGCGTATCTTTTCACTAAGGGTGCGGGTTGTAAGAAGTAATCAAAAAACGCCATAATTTATCAAAAACAAGTGGATTTTTGTCATATTGACGCAAATTTAATTATCGTGTAAAGTTTGAGGGCAATTGTGATTTATTGGATTAACCGTATGAGCCAGTGTATTGACATACATCGTGATCAAAGCGGGCAACCCCGTCCGGGGTGCCCGCTTATATTTTCTTAAAAACCCTTCTTAGGAGAACATCATGGCAGGACAAATCAATGCTTTTGAAATGGCGCAGAAACAATTTGATGGCGTAGCCAAACAATTGAATCTCGACTCCGGTGTGGCCGAAATGTTACGCTGGCCGATGCGCGAATTTTCCTTCCGCATTCCGCTTCGCCTGGATGACGGATCGCTCAAAGTTTTTCAAGGTTTTCGTGTACAGCACAACGATGCCCGTGGCCCCAACAAAGGCGGCATCCGTTTTGCAGCCAACGAAACCATGGATACCGTGCGCGCGCTCGCCACATGGATGACATGGAAATGCGCCGTTGCAGATATTCCGCTGGGCGGTGGCAAGGGCGGCATTATTGTTGACCCATCCACATTGAGCGTAAATGAAAAAGAAGAATTATGCCGCGGCTGGGTGCGCGCCATGTGGAAGAATATTGGTCCGCGCAATGATGTGCCAGCCCCCGATATGGGAACCACATCTCAAATGATGGGCTGGATGATGGATGAGTATTCACGCCTTGTGGGCCAATTTACTCCTGGCGTATTCACCGGCAAACCTCTTGGCGGTGGTGGTTCATTGGGACGAACTGAGGCCACAGGCTATGGTGTGATCTATACAGTACGCGAAGCCATGAAGCACCTCAACATCGATTCAAAGAACTCTGTTGCAGCATTGCAGGGTTTTGGTAACGTTTCACAGTATGCAGCCATTGGATTTATTGAAATGCTTGGCGGCACAGTGGCTTGTGTTTCCTGCTATGATCGCCATGATAAGAAGGCTTATACCTACAGCAAGAAGGGCGGCATCGATCCGCGTTTCCTGCTCACCATCGTGGATGAGTACGGCACGATTGACAAGGTAAAGGCACAGGATGCCGGCTACATCGTTGAAGATGGCGATGCCTGGATCACTAAGGAAGCCAATGTATTGATCCCTGCAGCGCTTGAAGGCCAGGTCAATGCCGATACGGTTAAGAAGATGTCCAAGAATGTCAAGATCGTGGCTGAAGGCGCAAACGGGCCCTGTACGCCCGAAGCAGATGAAACGTTCAAGAAGAATAATATCTTTGTCATTCCAGACTTTTTATGCAATGCAGGCGGCGTGACCACCTCCTATTTTGAGCAGGTTCAGAACGATATGAACTTCTACTGGCCGAAAGATGAAGTTCTGCAAAAACTCGACCAAAAGTTGACATCTGCCTTCTATGGTGTGGTTGAACGCAGCGAAAATGAAAAAGTATATATGCGTGATGCTGCCTATATGGTGGCTATTGATCGCGTAGTGAATGCCATGGAGATGCGCGGCTGGTTGACGGGGAATGCGTAAGAAGAGATCAGGGACTAGAGAATAGAAAAAGAGGACTTGTCTAATAAGCAAGTCCTCTTTTTGATTCTCGCTTCACTTAACTAAGGGCTGATTTTGTAAAATTAATCTTTAGCAAAAGGTCGTGATTCCCTGAGCGATAGCGAAGGGTCTCTACGATAATCTCAGAGATTCTTCGCTGCCGCTCAGAATGACACAGCAAAAGACAAGTGGATATTAACCTTTGTGCCCCTCCAGGCAGGTGACTCCATCCGCGCCTACATGCGCATCGTGGACTGTGCCTGCGGGCAGGTCGAGTCTATCCCCGGCGTTCAAGTTAATTTGTTTGCCCAAATCTGGCAGGCCAAAAGTGATGCTTCCCTGCACAACATAGATGACCTTGTCAAAGTTGTGTTTGTGAGCAGAATAAACATCGTATGGGCCGTTTGACCATGAATATGGATCAAGACCCTCATCAACCATCAACTGCCACAGCGTTGACCGAGTCGGTGGTTCAGGATCAGGCCAGGGTGTGAGGAGAGGCGTGTTTGTCATCTTTACGGTTCAACGGGATAGCCTGCGTCGATCCAGGCTTCAAGTCCGCCGAGCAGGGCATGCACGTTTGTATAACCATTATGCAAAAGAAGGAACGCCGCACGGGCGCTGGTGTGTTCGTTGGGTCAGGTGCAGTAGGTGATGATCCACTGGTCTTTTTCGAGAGGGATGGTGCTGATGTTATTTTCAAATTCATCCAGCGGAATCGAGATCGCGCCAACCGTATGTGCTTCGACGTAGGAGTCAGCGCTTCTCACATCCACAATTACAGCTTGACCTGAATCATATGCAGACTTGGCTTCATCCACTGGAATGCGCGGCACTTGAGCCTCGGTCAGCGGTGCTTGTGGATTGGTGTCGTTTTGGGCTTGTGTTTGAGTTGGGAGCGCAGTTACAGCAGGCTCTACTGTTGGTAAAACTGTATTGCAAGCGAGGGCCGCAAGTACAAGAATTGAAAACGCTAAGAGTAGTTTATATTTTTTCATCTCTCTCCATGAAAGAC
Organism: Candidatus Villigracilis sp.; assembly: GCF_057083605.1. Taxonomy (NCBI): domain Bacteria; kingdom Bacillati; phylum Chloroflexota; class Anaerolineae; order Anaerolineales; family Candidatus Villigracilaceae; genus Candidatus Villigracilis; species Candidatus Villigracilis sp. Next base: position 39,258 of record NZ_JBXMTI010000006.1, read on the forward strand.
TTAATCGTAGGGACACAGCGAGCCGATCCATGATTTTGCCTATACCGCACTCGGTCACAAATTGCGCTTTTTCTAAAGGTGGAAAGCGTAATTTGTGACCGTGGGTATTATATAAACCGTTTCGCTGTGTCCCTACTTTTCAGGAGCACTATTACAACTGAGAATAACGCTCCACACGCTTGCCGATGACGGCCAGGCTATCGGCCCAGAATTTTTTGGTGCGGATGTTTATGCCAAAGCGGTCGGCTAGTTCTGCCGCGCGATTTTCTCCGGTGGAGGCCAGCAGATTCTTATAAGCAGGCACAAATTCCGCACCGCGTTTTTCATAAATGGCATACAAACCTGTAGCAAAGAGCAAACCGAAGGCGTAAGGATAGTTATAGAAGGAGAATCCGCTGGAGTAATAATGAGGCTTCCAGGTCCACATGAATTTTTGTAGGTAGTTTTCGTCCAGACCTTCGCCGTAGGTGGCTTTCTGAGCACGTTCCATGATCTCGCTCAGATCGCCTGCAGAGAGTTCGGACTTTTCGCGGCGTTCAAAGACTTCCTTCTCAAAGAGATAACGCGAGTAAATATCCACGATCACGCCGGTGGCATTGTTCATTTGTGCTTCGAGCACGGCTAACTCTTCCTGCGGATTGGCCACCTGCTCGAGCACTGCTTGAGTAACGATGGTCTCGCACATGATGGAGGCGGTCTCAGCCAAAGTCATGGGCGTGGCTTGTTGGAGTTCGGTCTTGCCCGCTTGATAAGCACATTCATTGTGGAAGGCATGACCGAGTTCATGTGCCAATGTGCTGACTTGATCGAAGGAGCCGTCAAAGTTGCTGAGGATGCGGCTTTCCTTCACGCCTGAAACACCCATGCAGAATGCGCCTCCGCGTTTGCCATCGCGTTGTTCGGCATCGATCCAGTTGTTGTCAAAGGCGCGTTTGGCAAATGTGCCAAGCTCGGGAGAAAACTTGTTGAAGTTAGTGACGATGAAATCGCGCGCTTCATCGAATGAATAGACCTTGTCGGTCTTGCCCATCGGAGCGGAAATATCCCACCAGGCCAGTTTTTCCTTGCCGAGCAATTTGGCCTTGTGTTTGAAATATTTCTGGAACATCGGGAACGAATCTTTCATTGCTCCGAGCATGGCGTCCAGTGTGGCGCGGTCTATGCGGGCGAAGTCAATCGAGGCGTGCACTGCATCTTCACGTCCGCGTTTTTTATCGAGAGTCAGCGTTTCACCTTTGACCCCGTTCATACAGGCGGCCAGAGTTTCCTTGACTCCCTCCCAGGCAATATTCTCCGCTTCGTATCCGCGTCGGCGGGTGGGTTCATCGGGATGTGAGCGCAGGTTGATCAACGCAGGCATGGGCATTTTCTGCATTTTGCCATCCAGTTCAAAGTCTACGGTGAGTTGTGAAGTAACCGTCCCCTGGAGTTTGCCAAAGGCGTTGCCCCCGCTCAAGGTCAGTTCGGCGGCGAGTACTTCCTCCGCTTCGCTCATCAAATATTTGGATTGCTCAGCCGCTTCGTTAAGAGAGAACTCGTGAGACTTGGCAGAGTTATTTGTCTTTGCGGCTTTCTTGATTGCAGCCTTGCCCAACTTACCAACCCAGGCCTGGAATTTGGTATTGAGCACGCTGGCCTGCACAGACATTTGCTCGAATTCCGAGAGGGCGCGCATGGCATCCTGGTTGCGTGAATCGGTGGTGACATAGGAATAAATAAAGGGGTTGATGGTGCCTGAAAGCTCAAAGAGTGCGTTGAAGCGGTCTACAGATTCGCCAAGCAATTTGCCGAGTTTCTTCGGCTCGGTCTTTGCATCTGCTTTGCTGGCTTTCTTGAAAAACACTTCCATTTCATCCAGCATGGATTTATATTTCTTGACGGCGCTTTTGAATTCCTTGGATTCAAGTGACGGATAGAGATTGGTCATATCCCAACGTGTGGCAGAAACGGTCATTTTATAATCTCCTTGTGAAATGATAATTAAGTATACCGTGATTGGGTTTGGAACAATACCTACTCAAGAGGGACATAATTCCAGGAACTTTTTGGTGTTTTTTCGGTCATTTTGGAGTAAAGTTAACTTACACAGCGTCACATAATTTGCTAAACCAGAGTTGTGATACTTACTTGCAATTTCCATCAAAAGTTTACTTATTTGTGACACGAGCGATAGACAACGGAGGCATTTTATGAAACAGGACAAATTTCTCACAGGCATTCTGATCGGGATTGGCGTGCTCATCCTGCTGGCGTTGGGGCTGTTCTTCACGCGGCAGGACAAACGCGATTATGTTGCCGATGACACGCCAGATGGTGTGGTGCACAATTATGTGCTGGCTGTTTTGAACAAGGATTATCAAAAAGCCTACGGTTATCTGGCAGATCTCGAACATAAGCCCACTTATGAAGAGTTCCGCCAGTCTTTCTTTAATGGCATGGTCAACCCCGGTGATGTGGGCGTGGATATTGGCCCCGTGGAAACCCATGATGACGAAGCGGTTGTGACTCTTTCCATATACTACTCCAATACCGACCCCTTTTCCAGCCGCTATGCCAGCGAAGACCGCGCTTTGCTGGTGAACCAGAACGGTGACTGGAAGTTGAGCTCCATGCCTTATAACTTCTGGGATTACAACTGGTATCAGGAACCATATAAGCCGTAATAGTTATGTCGTTGCGAGGAAGGCTTCAGCCCGACGAAGCAATCTCCTAGTTTGCAGGAGATTGCTTCGTCGCAAAGAGCAAGAGCACTTCTCGCAATGACGGAGTTTAAACCTATGAAAACCATTCGACGACTTTACTTTTACGCCGTAGCCGCCATCAGCATTGAAGTGGTGATGTGGGGCATCATCAGCCTGCTTCGCTCCATTTTCAGGACAAGCGAAGTTGTGAATAGCGCTTCCGCGCTGGCGCAAGCATTATCACTCATCCTGGTAGGCGTGCCGATCTTTCTTGTGCACTGGTTATGGGCACAGCGCGTCTCTGCAAAAGATGACGAGGAAAAAACGGCCAGTGTTCGCGCAATTTTTTTCTATGGGATTTTGCTTGGCACACTGATTCCCGCTGTACAAAATCTGCTCGCGCTGATCAACCGTACATTCCTCTCAGCGGCAAATCTGTATACCTATCGTGCCATAGTCGGCGGTTCGCAAACCTGGATCGATAACCTGATCGCCATCGTCATCAACCTGCTGCTTGCGGCCTATTTCTGGAACATCTTAAAAGCCGAATGGCGCACCTTGCCTGAAACCGAAAACTTCGCTGAGATCCGCCGCCTATATCGCTTCATCTGGATGCTGTATGGCTTGCTCATGGTGGTCTTCGGTGCACAACAAGCACTGGACTACGCTTTCACACTGTCCACTGGTGATGTACTTGGAGAGCTTGGACGTGAGACCGCTGTCAACGCGATTGCTTTGTTGGTGATCGGTTCCCCGATCTGGTTCTTCTCCTGGCGCATCTTGCAGGACGCTTTGCCTGACGCAGAGCGTGCTGAAAAAGAATCTTATCTACGCCTTGGCATTCTCTACCTGCTTTCGCTCAGCGGTGTGATCGTGGTGCTGTCGGCTGGCGGCAGTTTGATCTACATGATCCTGATGTATGTCTTTGGTAATGGAAAGAGTTTCGCTGAATTCATACAGGATATTGGCGGCCCCATTTCGATTGGTGTGCCGTTTGGGGTGATCTGGGCCTACTATGGAAAATGGCTCAACCAGCAATTTGCATTTGATGAGGACTCTCCCCGTCGTGCAGGCAAACAGAGACTCTACGCCTACATCCTCTCTCTCCTTGGTCTTGCGGCGACATTCTTTGCAGTTGCCTCCCTGTTTTCACTTGTCATTGACCTGCTCACTGAACAGATATATCTAAGCAGCGATGGGTTTACTTCCCCGCTCTCCCGCGCATTAGCAGCTTTGATTGTGGGGCTTCCGCTCTGGCTAATGACCTGGCGTCCTGTGCAGGCAGATGCGTTGGAAGATGGCCCCGTTGGTGACCATGCTCGCCGCTCGGTGATCCGTAAAACATATTTGTATCTTGTGCTGTTCGCCTCCGTTATCGGCGGGATGGGTGCGGCTGGCGGCTTGATCTTTACATTGATCAATGCTGCGCTGGGTGGTGAAACAAGTAATTTTGCAAATTCCACCCTCAATACATTACAAACTTTGATTCTGTTCGTGGTGCTATTGCTGTATCACCTGTCCGCTTTGCGCAAGGATGGCGCATCACGTGCGGATGTATTGGAAGCCAAACAGGAAAGTTTCAAACTCCTCGTGTTGGATAACAGTGATGGTAAGTTTGGTGAATCGATCAAAACATCTTTTGCAAAACGCGCCCCCAAAATTCCTGTGACTGTATTGAACGTCAAAGATGGCATCCCTGCCGACACAAAGGCAGACGCTGTCATATTGCCAGGTTCGCTGGCGGTCAGCCCGCCTCAAAATGTTTCAGCGTGGATCAGCTCCTTTAATGGAAGCAGGCTCATCGTCCCAGATGAAGCGGCGGGCGTTTACTGGATGAATGATTTTGGGCAGGCGGCTGAATCGGTGCGGGCATTGGCTGAAGGGCAGGAACTCCGCCCGCAATCCGCAAGCAGAACAACCCCTGTGTGGACCTATGTTGCCTATGTATTCGCGGCATTGTTTGCATGCCAGGTGTTGTTTATGTTGACGATGCTTGGTGTTTCGTTGGTGACAGGATTCTAAGTCATTGCGAGGGCATCGCCCTCGCAATGACATCATACTAATGATATACTTTTGAAAATTAATCAAAAGAAATCGAGGGCGAACACCCATGAAAGTTACTGTCCTTCAAGAAAACCTGGCACGAGGCTTGAGCATTGTCTCACGCGCCGTGTCACCGCGCAGTACACTCCCCGTATTATCAAATATTTTAATTGCATCTGATGAGGGCCGCCTGCGACTCTCTGCCACCAATCTTGAATTAGGAATTACATGTTGGATCGCGGCACGCATCGAAGAAGATGGTTCAACTACTGTTCCTGCGCGAACCTTCTCGGATTTAGTGAATGCCATGCCAAGCGACCAGGTGCAATTGACCATCGATGTGAAAACACAAAACCTGCACGTGAAGGGCGGTTCATCGAACAACGATATCAAGTGTATCGATGCGCAGGAATTCCCGCCGCTCCCCACACCTGAAATGGACGGTGCGGTGCAATTGAATGTGGCTGATTTCAAAGAGATGATCCATCAGGTTGCGTTTGCCGCTTCCACAGATGAAGCCCGCCCAGTCTTGATGGGTGTGTTGATGAATGTTGAAAAAGACAAGGTCACCATGGCGGCGGCGGATGGCTTCCGTCTTTCGGTGCGTAAGGCACAACTTTCACAAGCCGCATCTCAACCCCTCAACGTTATCATTCCTGCGCGTGCGCTGAATGAACTGGCTCGTATTGCAGCGGATGGTGAAGAATCCATTTATATGGTTGTGCCAAAGAATCGCGGACAGGTGCTGTTCCGTGTGAAAGATGTGGAAGTTGTTTCGCAATTGATCGACGGGACTTTCCCCGATTACCATCAGATCATTCCGCGCAGTTACAAATCGCGCACTCTCGTTTCAACCGCCTCACTTCTCAAAGCTTGCAAGCAGGCTGAAATTTTTGCGCGCGAAGGTTCGAACGTGGCGCGTTTGGATATCAAAGAATCTAAAGGCGAAATGCAGCCCAGCGAAGTTGAAATTTCTGCCACATCTGAAGAAACTGGCAAGAACGAAACCATCGTCGAAGCCACGGTGGATGGTGGCAGCGTGCTGATCGCGTTCAACGTCAAATTTTTGCGCGAAGCCTTGGAAGTCATCAAGACACCGAATGTTGCCTTGGAAACATCTGCGGCGAATGCTCCGGGTGTGGTCAAGCCAGTTGGCGACGATAATTTCCTACACGTCATCATGCCGATGCATTTGGGATAATAAAAAAATGGGCGACTCAGAGTCGCCCATTTTTTATCTTAATGAACAGAACATTTGTTCTAGATGCTTCGCCTCACTTCTAACTGATAACTGCTCCTGTTTCTTCAACCTGACTCTGTACTGGGAGTCGTTTCGTCCATACCAACCATGCAATGAACAATGCCATTCCAATCCATGCAGTTGGTGCGGCAAGAGTTCCGCCAAATGCCATGTTGAAACCAGGTTGGAAGAATATTATTGGCAGCCCGGCAACTGCATTTACTGATCCATGAGCCAGCGCCGCCACCCAGGGACTCTTTGTATTCAAATACATCCACGAAATGATCGTGCCGAGCAACACACAAAAGACGATCATCATAAATACGCCAAGCACTGGATAGCCCGGATAATTATGTCCCTGCATGATCACAGGTGTATGCCAAAATCCCCAAATGATTCCGCTGATCAAGATGGCTTTCCATTGACCAAGGGGCATCAAGTGTGGAAGCAAGAATCCTCGCCAGCCCAATTCTTCACCAATCGCAAATAGTATATTGATGAAAGGCGCCAGTGTGATCGCAAACAGAATTTGCAATATCACAATGATACCCATAGGAACTTCACTACCGTTCGCGGCGGATGCCATTGCATCGCGGATCATCGTGAAGTTCATATCCAGTTTTGCAATGCCGAATAATAATGTCAATAATCCGCCAAGGATGGTCAATGCAATTGGTAGAAACCACGCCCAAAGATAAAAACGCTTTGGTCCCAGGGTATTCAATCGCAAACTATTGAACGGTTTCTTTGCGATGAATAAAGTTGTAACAATGGCGGCAACACCTGGTCCCCACATGGCGATGGCCCATAGCCCTTGAGTCATTAATCGCTTGTTGACTGGTTCCATCTCTCCAAACAAAAGCGGAGCGATGAACAACGGCCACGAAATAAGAAATGTAATTATCAAAAACCAAGTTAGAGATTTTCTTTCAATCATTTTATTTTCCTAATTAGAACGATGGCATGGAACGGCGGCGGATCGTTTCGCGCGTTAGCGGACGTTTGGCAACAATAGTCACTTTCCCGCTCCCTTCGGGTGTGTAGACCTGAGTTGCCTCCCATCCTTCCTCACCCCATTCATTCAATATGGCTTCGATGGCTTCGTCTTTTGTGCCAAACATACTTCCTATCGTTTGTACGCGATATTCCCATTTTTGAAATTCATTGTTCATTTTATTCTCCTGTGTTTCACGTGAAACGAAAATATGCGACTCTTTTAGGGTCGCATATTTGATTTTAGATTCGTGTTTCGTTACGATATAACACGTAGGAATAGACCACCAGAAACACTGTTGACCCGATCAATGGAATGAACATCAGCCAGAAGGCTGTCGTTCCGCCGAAGAATCCTCCAACAATGGCGAAGACTCCTGAAATCATAAACAGGGTTGAGCCAAGTTGATGCGTTTTGTCCCAGACTGAATCACTGGAGAGAGTCCAAGGGGTCCGTATCCCAATGAAGAAGTTGCGCTTTGCTTTCTTCAGCATGTATCCAACAAAGATAAACAGGACGCCCATGAAAGGCAGCATGGCATTGCTCATCTTGAAGCCCTGATAACCGAGGCTCCAGGCTAATGTCAGCCCGTGTACGTAAAGCATGAAAGCCACGATGAAAACGATGAAGAGATTGAAGGTCTCACGGAATTGCGCGATGTTGGCTTTGAGTGGATCAATATTTGGAACTACAAGGAATAAAACGAACATTCCAAGCGTGATAAGTGGCATGAGGAATACGCCCCAGAATTTTGGCATATAACCATCTACTTGATCGTTGACATTCCAGTGTGATGCCATTTGTTCTGGTAGTTGATTCCACAACAATGCACCCGCGATCAAGGCAATTGCGATCAAGATCAAAACAATAATAGTGGTAAGTTTGGTTGTCATTTTTTGTTTCCTTTCGAATTCGTTTCACGTGAAACGTTGGGGCACAGTGGCTGATTGAGAGTCAAAGCCGTTTATATACCGCTGTGCCCCTACATTATTTTTCCTTTGGCAAATTATTCTGCGCCAGTGAGACTATGCCGCTCAAACCGCCGAGATTCATCGTATCCACCGCGGACGATGGCACGATCACCAGCGCGCCCTTTTCCTTCAAACCTTCAAAGAGCATGTTCATGGCCCGCAGGTGTAACGCGGTTGGGTTATTGATGTAAGACTTTGAAGCCTCCGCAAATGAAGCCGCGATCTGCTTTTCAGACTCACCAAGGATCACACGCGCTTGTCTTTCACGTTCGGCTTGCGCCTGACGCGACATGGCATCTTCCAGATCCTGTGGAATCACAATGTCGCGAATTTCCACCGATTGAACGGTAACACCCCAAGGCGTGGTGCGTTCATCAATTACAGCTTGCAGTTCTTTGTCAATCGCACTGCGTCCGATCAAAATATCTGCCAGCATCTTTTTGCCGATGATGTCGCGCAAGGCAGTTTGTGCAGCCCAATCTACAGCGGCGCGATAATCTTCAACTTCAAGCGCGGCTTTCTCAGCATCCCACACAACCCAGAAGAGCACAGCATCTACATCCACAGGTACGGTATCTTTCGTCAGCGTTTTCTGCGCGGCAAACGGCGTGACCATTACACGATGATCGATCCAGGTTGATGCACTGTCTACAATGGGAATGATCCAGAACAAGCCTGGGCCTCTTAAACCGATGAATTTACCGAGCCGCAGAACGATCACCTTTTCCCATTGCGATGCAACCTTCAATGCAAACATCAGATATGTACCGATCAACGTCCAACCAAGAACCCACGCGCCAAGCACTGCATCTGGATATCTGCCATCGCCAAGGATCGCTCCCAATGTTGCGATCACAAGGAATATTCCAAATAACGTTCCTGCAATTGGCGGGATGTGCTGATCAATATTCTTTTTCTGAATTGCGGATTTAAGTAGTCTTGTGTTCATTTTTTATTCTCCTGATCGATAATTATTCATTGTCGCTGTCAGTCGCTTCTTTCCACGACTTCAAACTGTCTCTAACCATCTGGCTGACCTCGCGCTCCGAGAATCCCAACCGAAGGGACTCGCTGATGAATCGATGCGTGAGAGCGGCCAGCGATTCGTGCCTCAACTTTTCACTGACCTCCGGGGGCGGTTTCTCCGTGATGAATGTGCCGCGCCCTTGCTGCGTGGATATAATCCTTACCTCATCCAGCATACGATATGCGCGTGCCACAGTATTGAAGTTGACTCGCAACTCCTGCGCCAGCGCACGAACCGTGGGCAACTGGTCGCCAGGTTTCAAGATTCCATTTGCCAACTGACTTTGGATCTGATTTACGATCTGGGTATAGATGGGTAGCCCGGAATGGAAATCAAGCTGTAAGGTGAGTTTTTTCTCTGTCATGGGCCGCCTTTATATTGTACTAATTGTATCATTGTAACAATTGTAGCATTTAAGCGGATTTTGTCAATATGAATTTTATAACCTGTTCAACAGCAAATTGACTATCAAGCGGAATGTGACAGCATAGCATCGGCTTGCTTTGCAGGATCAATTTTCAGTTATGTAATGAAGCGCTTCTTGTTTACAGTCCTCTTATAATTTAAATTATGCCTGCATGGTAGAATTTACAAAGTACTGCATGATTTGTTGAATCACAATTTAATTTTCCCACTCGTTTTTTACACTTGAAAATTCGGAAAATTATGCGATGAGCAGTGCCCGCATTAAATAAGGAGAATACATATGGAAACAAAGACTGGTACATGGACTGAGAAAAAAGGTTTGGCTCAAATGTTAAAAGGCGGCGTTATCATGGATGTGGTGAATGCCGAGCAAGCCAAAATTGCGGAAGATGCCGGTGCGTGTGCGGTGATGGCATTGGAGCGTGTGCCTGCTGATATTCGTGCGGATGGCGGCGTGGCGCGCATGTCTGACCCGGATATGATCCTGAAGATCATGGATGCAGTCAGCATTCCTGTGATGGCGAAGTGCCGCATTGGTCACTTTGTGGAAGCGCAGATACTGGAAGCCATTGGCGTGGATTACATCGACGAATCTGAAGTGCTCACCCCTGCTGATGAGGAACATCATATTCTGAAGCACAACTTCAAAGTGCCGTTTGTTTGCGGATGCCGTAACATTGGCGAGGCATTGCGCCGCATTGGTGAAGGCGCAGCGATGATCCGTACCAAGGGCGAGGCAGGCACGGGCGATGTGGTGGAAGCGGTGCGCCATGCCCGTAGTGTGATCGGTTCCATTCGTCAGTTACAGACGATGAACGATGAAGAGTTGATGACCTTTGCCAAGAACAACGGTGCGCCTTATGAATGGGTCAAAGAGACCAAAGAACTCGGACGCATGCCTGTCGTCAATTTTGCGGCGGGCGGAGTGGCCACTCCTGCAGATGCGGCTTTAATGATGCAGCTCGGCGTGGATGGTGTGTTCGTTGGCTCTGGTATTTTCAAGAGCGGTGATCCTGCCAAGCGTGCCGCGGCCATTGTCAAATCTGTCACGCATTATCAGGACGCATCCATTCTTGCGGAAGTAAGCAAAAACCTTGGCGAAGCGATGGTAGGACGTAATGCTGCCCAAATGCCCGAAGGTGAGCGACTTGCTGTGCGTGGATGGTGAGTTAATGTAGACACGTAAAAAAGTATATAAGTAGACACGTTCTTGTTACTTATGTACATCTCTACTTGTTTACCTGTATATATAGATTATGAAAATTGGAGTTCTCGCCCTACAGGGCGATTTCGCAGAACATATTTCCATGCTCAACAAGATCGGCGTGGAAACAGTTGAAGTGCGTTTGCCCAAACACCTTGATGGGTTAGATGGATTGATCATGCCAGGCGGTGAATCCACAACGATTGGCAAACTTGCAACGGCTTATGGGTTGATGGAGCCTTTAAGAGAGTTTGGAAAAAGCCACGCAATTTGGGGTACATGCGCGGGCGCGATCTTTCTTTCAAAAGATATTGGCCGTGACCAGCCCCTGCTTGGATTAATGGATATCAAAGTCCAGCGCAATGCTTTTGGCAGGCAGGTGGATTCGTTTGAAACCGATCTCGAAATTGACGAGTTGATGAAAGCCACTGGCACGGAAAATCCATATCATGCCGTCTTCATCCGTGCGCCGATCATTGAATCAGTCAGCGGAAAAACGAAGGTGCTTGCAACTTTGGAAGATGGCCGCATCGTTGCGGCGCAGGAAGGCCATTTGCTGGCTACTTCCTTCCACCCTGAGTTGACCGGCGATACTCGTTTTCACGAATTTTTTATTTCTCTGGCAAGTTAACTCGTCATTGGGAGGAGGGCGTTCTTCCCGACGAAGCAATCTCTCCTAATCATGTCGGAGATTGCTCACCGCACTGGCACGTGGTGCAAGTGTCGGGCGAAAGAGCATCGCCCTCGCAATGACGTGAAGCATAAATATGACTATTCGCTCACTTGACCTGCTTGATATTCCCACCATTGCTCGCTATCGAAACGATGTATTAACCCTCGATAGCGCGCGTGCCCTCACGCGTGGCCATCCTTTGGGAGCGATGGGACTGCTCGCATACATCAATCCTGCGCGCCATTTATATGCAGCGATTGATAATGGCGGCGAGTCCGCTTTGCTGGGTGGGATCATTCATACAAAAGGCGAGTCGTTTGCAAAATTGTTATATCTGGCACCTTCGTCCAACTTGCACGATCCTCGCTTGCTGGCCCTGATCGAACATCTTGCAGTCCAAGCGGGAGAGTGGAAGGCTGTTCACCTGATTGCGGAAGTGGAAGAGACCAGCGATGTTTTCCCCGCCTTGCGGATGAGTGGGTTCTCCGTTTATGCATGGCAGAGAGTATGGGATGTGAGTCAGCTTGAGAAAACAGAATCAAGTTCCAGCTTAAAGTGGAGGCGCATGCAATCGGTGGATTTGCCCGCGGTGCAGAGTCTGCATTATCAAATCGTGCCGCAATTGCTGCATCCTGTTGAGCCTGCGCCAAATCATGTGATCGGATTTGTACACCAGGATATCAAATGTTATGCGAGCGTTACATCTGGAATGTATGGTGTGGTGCTAACGCCCCTCATTCATCCCGATGAAAATAATGTCAGTGAAAAGATCGCATCCCTTATTGAAGGTTTGCCAGACCGCCGCGGACGTCCCGTTTATATAAATGTGCGTTCGTATCAAGCCTGGCTTGAACCGGTGTTGGCAGACCTTGGTGCGCAGGCATCCGTGAGGCAGGCCGTAATGGTGAAACATCTTGCGCGTTTGGTAACCAACGGGCAGCCCGCGCGCACTGTTCCTGCAAACGCCGGAGTGCAGCCCTCGCGCATGAGTAGAATGGATGTGGATGAGTAGCTGGTCTATCTATGATAACGGGCGAAGCATCGGTACGGTGAGCGCAGAGGGAGGCGTGATCCTGCATGATGAAGAACACTCCAGCGGCGCACGGATTACATTCAAGCGCGGCAATGCATACGTTTCCGTTTCCGTTAATATCTATGGCTGGATGGATCACACACGTTTTTTCACCATCGACTCTGATGCGCAGCGTGAATATAAAGCCATGAAATCTTCGCTGGGTATGGTACTCAATATGATCAAGTCATCAGATGCAAAAGATTTAAAAATTTGGGAAGCGCTCTCGGATTTTGTAAGGCGGTTTCCGTAAATGCTGAAGGCACTGCTATTCGATTTTGATGGGCTGATTCTTGATACTGAAACGCCCGAGGTTTTGGTTTGGCAATCGATCTATCGCGAACACGGATTTGATCTCCCGGTTCATGAATGGGAAAAGACGATTGGCGGATACGGCATCTCAACCTTTGATGCGGCGGAACATCTTTCGCTTCTTTCTCAGGGACGGCTGGATCCTGTTTCGATGCGCACTCGCTACCGAAGAGAATCTGATCTGCTGATACAGGCGAGTTCGATCATGCCGGGCGTGATGAATATGATCGAACTCGCCAGGGAGCAAGGTATACATCTTGCAATTGGTTCCAGCTCGCCGCATTCATGGGTGGATACGCACGCAAAACGACTCGGTATCTTCCATTATTTCAAGCCTATTATTTGTCAGGATGACGTGCCGCCTGGCAGGACAAAGCCTAACCCGGATATCTACCTGAGGGCGCTGGAGCAACTCAAAGTCCAGAATACGGAAGCGGTAGTCTTTGAGGATTCGGTCAACGGTGTGGAGGCAGCCCGCCGCGCAGGGATTTTTGTAGTGGCCGTCCCAAATCCATTAACTGCCAAGATGGGCGTTAGCGGCGATATGACAGTTGCATCGCTGACAGAATTATCCTTGCAGGATTTGCAAGCGAAGATTCCTTAGATAACTTTGTGTCATGCTGAGCGGAGCGAAGCATCTTCAACCATAGCGAGCGAGACCCTCACCTGCACCGAATGCAGGTACGGTGTCGTTCGCGAAGAGCGCTTCCTCAGGGTGACACAAGAACGGAATGAAGTATATGCCTAAAAAAATTGCGCTTATGATCGTGAGCGTGCTTGCATTGGCAGGCACAACATTTTTTTGGGCGAGGGGAAATGAAGAACCTGAAAGTATCGTTACTCCGGTTGTGACGATGCCATTCGTTCCCACTTTTACACCAGCCATTATTCCCGAAACCATTCCAATTGAAGATAGCCCGCTCAAAGATGCGATCATTGCCTCTGGCGATTATTTGGTGCGGCAGCAACTCCCGAACGGCGAGCTTTCATATCAGGTGGACATATTAACCAATGAGAGATCCTACACACCTTCTTATATTCGGTTGGTCGCGGGGGCTGGGTCCCTTTTCACGGTGTGCAGGGTTTCAGGGGATTCAAAATATTGTGAAGCGGGCGACCGTGCGCTTGACCATTATCTTGAAATGCTGATCACTGACCCGCAAAAATTTACCGGTACATGCCTTTATACAAATGGCGGCTGTCCGCTTGGCGGCGCTGCATTAACTATCGACGCAATTTACAAACGCTGGCAGGCTACTGGGGAATTTATTCTTGAAGACCGCAATTTACTCACAACTGCAATTGACTTGGGCTATTTCATTGTTTCAATGCGCAAGCCAGCGGGCGGCTTTTATCAATCCTATGATCCGCACTTCAATGGCACGGTGGACCCGGATTATTTCGTCACTTATTTCACCGGTGAAAGCCTGTACGCGCTTTTGCAATTGTATGAAATGACAGGCAATGAGTTCTGGCTCAAACAGGCGCACGAAGTGAACGATTACATGATCCAGCAGCCTATTACGGAAGACCACTGGCACAGTTATGCCTTTGCCATGCTCGCCCACCAGGATAAACTTGGCAAGGCCGATCATAGTTATGCTGTGGAAATTGCGAATACAGTTATAGAAGGGCAAATCCGCTCGCTTAATAAGGCCAACACCAGTATTGCTACCGCCACAAAAGTTGAAGCGCTTGCGGCGCTGGCGCAGGCGTTTTATCTTTCAGATGCCGACCATGAGTGGCTGGATCAGGAGATACGTACTTTCATCACTTTTGTACGAGCCAGGCAGATACCGGATAATGACTGTAGTTTTGATCTGAGCGACGATACGATATTAAATTATGGAGGCGGCATCTTCAGCAGTTGTGAAGACCCATCCATTCGAATTGACGGGGTACAACATTGGATCAACGGGGTGACTGCGTATTTGGAATATCAGAGTATGATTAACGAAAAGTAGCATCTTTGAAAGTGGTTTGGTGTTATGGTACTAGTACCAATTTCAAAAATACCATGTCGCTCTGAGGGAGCGTTCTTCGCCACCGAAGAGTCTCACACCTTCGAGAGGTGAGATCCTTCGCTACCGCTCAGGATGACATTTTTGAGATGACTTGTAATAAAGAAATGGAGTAAAAAATGAGTATAGGAAAAATCAAATGGCAGTCGATAGTTTCAAACTATGCCTACCCTGAAACCTGGCGTAGTTTGTGGCAGGTGTTCAATTCAGTCGTTCCCTTTTTTGTCTTGTGGTACCTGGCGTACCGCAGTCTTGAAATCGGATACTGGCTGACGCTTCTGATTACCGTGCTCGCGGCTGGATTCATGGTGCGGATGTTTATCATCTTCCATGATTGCTGTCACGGTTCGTTCTTCAGTACCCCGCTTGCAAATAATAGATTGGGATTATTGCTGGGTGTGGCAGTATGGACACCTTATTATGCGTGGAAGCATTCCCATGCCATTCACCACGCTACTGCCGGTGACCTTGACCGCCGCGGCATTGGCGACGTCTACACCATGACGGTGGAAGAGTATCTCGCCTCGCCCTGGTACAAAAAAATTGGCTACCGCATCATGCGAAGCCCGTTGATTCTGTTCACCGTTGGTGCGCTGATCGTATTTGCGTTCGGGCATCGTTTCTGGGACAAAGATGCCGGCAAACGCGAGAAGAACAGCGTGATCTGGACCAACATTGCCCTGTTTGGTTTCATCGGCTGGACGATCTATCACATCGGCTGGCAGGCTTATTTGCTGGTCGAAATTCCCATCTTGCTCATGGCTTGCGGCGCGGGGGTGTGGTTGTTCTATGTTCAACACAACTTCGAGCCCACCTATTGGGAACGCCATAAGGATTGGGAGTTCTTCAAAGCCGGTATGGACGGTAGTTCATTCTACAAACTCCCCAAGGTTTTGCAGTGGTTCACGGGCAACATCGGTTTTCATCACATCCATCACCTCAGCCCGAAGATACCCAATTACAAACTTGAAGAATGTCATAACGAAAACCCGATCTTCCAGATCGAACCGCTTACGCTAAAAGACAGTTTGAAGTCGCTCTACTTCCGTTTATGGGATGAAAAAGAAAAGATGCTCGTCGGCTGGCGCGCAATAAAAAAGTACAGAATGCAAATGCAAAGCGATAAGATGTAAATAAAAAGGACTGGCTCTGAAAAGCCAGTCCTTTTTGATTCTGCTAAGTTATATGACTTTTTCACGCAATGCCGAGCTGATGTAGTCCATTGTTGCCACCACGATTGCAATGGCGAGCATTTGGGCGCTGGCTGCGCGGTAGTTGAGCAGGTTGATATTCTGCTGTAACAAAAAGCCGATTCCACCGCCGCCCACAAAACCAATGATGGTGGACATGCGCACGTTAATGTCCCAACGGTACATAGTGTAGGAAATATATGGGGGAATGATCTGTGGGATGACTGCATAGATGATGGTCTGCAAACGATTGGCCCCCGTCGCTTCAATCGCCTCCAGCGGACCGGATAGGATGCTTTCAACCTGTTCAGAATATAGCTTTGCCAGGCTGACGATGGTATGCAGACCCAATGCCATCACACCCGCAAATGGACCTATACCCACAGCGATCACGAACACGATGGCCATCACCAATGCTTCCACTGAACGCAGGGCGTTGAGGAAGGTGCGGGTGATGGAATAGATCACCATTCCAATGGGCAGGGAATCTTTGGGTTTGGTCAACACCGCCAACAGGAGGCCGGCGGTAGCGCCCACTGCAATTGGACCCCAGAGCGTGTACATTGGCTCGCCAATCTGGTAGAGCCATTCCACTAACTGCCCAAGCAGGCCCAGAACGGTTGCTCCAGCGATGGTGGTCAGGATCAGGTTCAGTGTTTTTATTCCAGAGGCGGGTAATTTCTCTGAGCCAAGTTGACCAATGCGCCCCATGATACTGCTGAGTGTGCCGCCAGCAGCCAGGGCTCCCAACGCGGGGGTAGTAATGGCAAGAATGTCGCCCACTTGGAACAGGAAGTACCCCAGGAAACCAAATGAACCCAGCGATGCTTCAAGGGATCGTCCGGCGCTCATTGCCAGGCTGGCTAATTGGAATAACCCATAAAAACCGACCAGTACCGTCAATAGAATTACACCCAAGCGTGCCAACCGTGTGCTTTGACTTGGCAGGGAAATTTCCTCCTGAGGCAAAGCCCAGCGTATACCGAGCCATACTAATACAGGAGATAAGAGAATGCTTGCCAGGTTGACAAAAGCATTCGAGCCAATGGATGCGCTGAAATTCCCAACCCAACGCACAGCCACAAAGCCGATCAGGATCCCAATCGGCCAGCCCAAAACGGAAAGGGAGATGCTGGTCAATGGGCTTTTGACTGTCTTCATCAAGTTGCGTGCGGCGATAAAGCTCAGTGGTATGGCGAGAATGGTGCCAAAGACGGTAGCCAACAATGCGAGGAATACCGTCTCGACGATCTTCTCCCAGGTATCATGTGCAGTTTTGGAAAAACGCGGAGCACCGACATTCCTGCGAAGTGTGGCACGAATAAATTGAACATCATCGCTGATTCGGTTGGGGAGTTCCATGTCTACGATGAAATGCCCATCCGCATCAGTTTCAGCATTTACGCGGCCAAGGGATACAACATTGGTTGGGTCATTGCCGGGGATGAACCGGATGGGGCCAACAGTGTAGGGAGCAAAATTGTATCCCTCCACCTGGATCACATCGCCGGGGTTGGCGCAAGCCGGGGTGATAACAATATAAGGCTCAGTTGTATTGTGTTCCGGCGCAGGTGCCTGGCTGCCATCCGCTAAACAGGGAACATAGATGGGGTAGTTAACCACCTCTTGAACCTGTTCATATTCAAAGATCGCAGGTTGTGCCAGGGCGCGTGTTACACGCACCAGACTCTGCTGGCGGTTTTCGCTGCGGAGCTCCTCCAGGTCTACCTGGGTAATCTCAAAACCGTACGCAAAAATGATCAAGGCCAGTAAAGTGTACAGGCCGACTTTTATGGATTTCCAGGGGGATGATTTCTTATTATTCTTCATGACAGCTTACCCTACCCGCTCTGCATCACGGCCATAAATTTCCTTGAATTTGTTGTCGTCAATATCTTTTGGCAATCCTTCAAACACCAGCTTGCCTTCATTGAGCGCAACCACCCGATCTGCATAGCGATGTACCAGGTCAAGAAAATGTAAACTACATAACACGCTGACCCCATCATTTTTGTTGATATCTTCCAGATGACTCATGATGCTGTGCGCGAGGACAGGGTCCAGGCTGGCAACAGGCTCATCGGCCAGAACCATCTTCGGGTCCTGCATGAGCGCGCGCGCAATGCCAACGCGCTGCTGCTGTCCGCCGCTCAATTCATCGGCTCGTTGATAAGCCTTTTCCGCGATGCCAACTCTTTTCAATTGCTGAATGGCCTTTTCAATATCCTCTTTTGGAAAGCGGTTCAACAGACTCCAGGCGGGGTTGACATAGCCTAGCCTGCCTGCGAGCACGTTGGTGATCACCCTCGAGCGATGGACAAGGTTGAAGTGTTGAAAGACCATGCCGATCTTGCGTCGGATGCGGCGCATTTCCTCCTGTGATGCGGCTGTGATGTCTTCGCCATTCCAGATGATCTGCCCCGCGGTCGGTTCGATCAGACGGTTGATGCAGCGCAACAAGGTGGATTTGCCCGATCCGCTTAGCCCGATGACCGCCAGGAACTGGCCGTCTGGCACTTCAAAGCTGACGTTGTCGAGCGCCTTTACTCCACCGTCATAAATTTTGGTCAGGTTTTTAATTTGAAGCATAATGGGTATCCTGAAAACTGTGATGCCAGCGCGTTGGGGCGCTGAGGGTCTTCAAAGGTATTATAAAATATATCCGTCCCTGTTGGTGTTATTTTCTGAAATAAAACCCTAAAGGTCTTCCCTGCAAAACAAGGAGTTATCTGGCGGGAAGTTCCTGCACGAAAATGCATCTTTGATTGCAAAGGAGACCTTTAGGGTCTTTCAGGTTTACGAAATAAAGAAATTTGGGGCAGGGATTTTATCCCTGCCCCAAATTTTTACGAACGGCAGAACTTATTCTGGAAGTTTGTAGCCGGTGGCTTCGACCATGGCGCGGACCATGTCATATTCGGAATCTTCCGCGGGAGCAATACCGGACCAGCCATAGAAGTCAGCAGAGCCGATGGATGTGTCCCAGGCTTCGGTTTCAGCGAAGGCAAGCAGAGCTTCTTCGATCTGAGCACGAACATCAGCGGGGAACTCGGGGCCAAAGGACAGGGTGTCATTCGGGATGGCAGCAGATACTGCAAGAATGCGAACCTTCTGCACTACATCCGGCGCTTCGGTGCGGACGTTGGCGCGGGCATCAAGAATGCGGTAACCGTCGCAAAGCAATTTCTTGCCTTCGGCATCGGGGGCGCAGTTCGGGACGGATTCTTCGGGGATTTCGTATTGAGACAGTTCGGTGATCGTGCCAGCCAGATAGTCATCATAGGTGAAGAGAGGAGCGCCTTCAGGGCTCAAAGGAACGCTGTAGAAGACGGTTCCGAAGTCAACTTCACCATTGTATACAGCGGTGACGGTCTGGTTGTGGCCGCCGGTCTGGACCTGCTCACCGGGGGTGATGCCGGCTTCGGTCAATTCAACAAACGGGACCATGTAACCGGAGGTCGAGCCTTGATCGCCATAACCCCAGGTTGCGCCTTCGAGATCGGCAAGGGTTTGGAATTCGCTGTCGCGAGCGACAATGTATTCAGCCCAATACACGGGATAGCCAAAGCGGATGGCCTTGAAGGCAACGTCCACGCCGCACAACTGGCTGGCGATGGCGTAACCGAGGCCAGGGATGAAGGCCATGGTATCTGTGGGGGAGGCACACATTTCTTCAATGGTGGCGGCGTAGGAAGTCGGGACAGTCACTTCGAAGGTGAGGCCGGTGGCTTCGTTCAAAGCGGCGGCCATTACTTCACCACCGGTTGTGATGATGTTCGCATCCACAGAGGGGACGAACAACACTTTGATCGGGTGCTCGGGGGAACCCACAGCAGGTTCGGGCGGCTCGGTGGCAACAGGCGCTTCCGTGGGCGCTTCGGTGGGAGCTTCAGTGGCAACCGGGGCTTCTGTAGCCGGAGCACCGCAGGCGCTGAGGATCATCGAAGCGGCAACGATGAGAGTCAGCATGACAAAAAACAGACGTTTATTCATATCTTCTCCTCTTAAGAGATATATAAGGTTTTTGGGGTGACAACCACCCCTGACATAAAGATGATAACGCAAATCAACGGCATGAACAAGTACCCTTTTCTTAAAATATGATTATTTATTACACTATGCAAATTGATCGAACAAATAATTCTTGTGAAAAGCACCAAAGCTTAGCCACCGAGATATAGAGTTTTAATTTGTTTTTCCCAGTGTCTTCGTGTCTCGGTGGCTCAAAACGGCTTCAAAGATTGCTCGGTTTAGTTGATTGCCGGTATCAGAATCATGCAGTGACTTCATTTCCGATTCGAACAACCTCTTTTGCCAACAAGTCAAAGTCATCCTGCGTGCTGCGATGATTTGCTATGGCAATACGCAAACAATATTTATTATTCAAGGTTGTATAGGTTGGGGCGGCAATTCCCTGCTCATGAATCTGCATCAGGATTTCTTTGTTGAGTGCATTGAGCGCGTCATCATCCAACCCGCCCGGGTTGAAGCGGAAGCAGACAATGTCCATGCCGATTGGCGCCATCAATTCCATCTTTGGTTCTTTCTCAACCAGTCCACCAAAATAATGTGCCTGCTCAACGTTTCGAGCCATCATTCTCCCAAAGCGATCCAGCCCATGTTCTTTGATCGACATCCATACCTTCAAGGCGCGAAATTGACGTGAGAGTTGCAGACCGTAATCACTAAACCAGAGATGCCCTGCCGCCAGTCCGCGAGTTTCGTGTGCAAGATACTCCGGTGTCAGCGAAAACGTTTTGCGATGAGCGGGTTCAGAACGCACGATGATGCAGCCAGCCTCAAAGGGGATGTGCATCCATTTGTGGAGATCAAGCGCAACTGAGTCGGCTCGCTCGATTCCAATCAGTTTTGGTTTTACATTTTCTGCAAGCACAGCTACAGCCCCAATCGCACCGTCCACGTGGAACCAGAGATCATCGCGCTTGCAGAGATCGGCCAATGCATTCAGATCATCGATTGCGCCGGTGTTGATAGTGCCTGCGTTTCCGATAATACAGATCGGGCGATAACCGGCTTTGCGGTCATCTGCCATGGTTTGTTCCAATGCATTCAGATCGATGGTGAAATCGCTCTTCACGGGAATTTTTCGCAGGCTGGCACTTCCCATCCCAAGTAACTCAACTGCTTTTTGACTGCAACTATGCACTTCGGTGGAGGCATAGACTGTCAACTTTTGAGGAGCAGCCTGCATCCCCAACTCCCGAACGTCGAAGCCTGCCTTGGTATTCCTCGCGACTGCGATGCCTACGAAGTTTGCCATTGAACCGCCACTTACCAGCAGACCACTGGCATCCTTTGGAAAGCCCATCATATCTTTGATCCAATTGACCACTTGCTCTTCCACCAGATTCGCAGCATGATTACCCCCGCCAAGGTTGGGATTCATGATCGCAGCCATAAAATCAGCCAATGCGCCGAAGACAGTTCCAGCGCCCATGTACCATCCCCAGAAACGTGGATGGGTATTTCCCATCGGATAGGGAAGGATGGTTTCTAAAAATTCCTGATAGGTTGCATCTGCACCAGTGGGTTCATGCGGAGCGGGAGCGCGAAATTGGGCGGCGATTTCATCCGGGATGGGCTGCCAAACGGGACGTTCGCGAATCGTTTCGAGGTTGTTGATCGCATCATCCACCATGCGGTGTGCAAGTGCGCGCATTTCATCCCAGTTTTCGGGGTCGAGGGTTTCGTAGCGTTGTTTGATGTTCATCTGCTCCTACCTTTGTTTACTCGATAAAGTTGATATAAAAAAAGTATAGCATGGAAAACACTAAGCAAAACTCCCATCAAATTTGACGGGAGTTTTCAATCCGGGCTAATCGGTAACTGAAGTTTCTCTTCTAATTTCTGATGACGATGGCTGGCAAGGAACGGGCTTGAGCATGATCCAATCCGTTATAAGAATGATTCGGTTATGGCATTGAATTCTTTCAGCAAGAAATTATTACGACGACTTGATTCTTATTCTATATCCTTGTTCTAGTAAAAGTGCTCCTGGGCTACTCTGTCGATCTAATAGTGTAGGATGGTCATAGATATTATCCAAAAGATCAAACTCGTGGAGCGCAATGAGATTCATTATAAAAAGACCAGACGTTGCAAGTAAGGCATTGCCGAGATTGGCTTGATAAAACTCTTCATGTCGCCTATGTTTTACTTTGTTATAGCTTGTCCACCAAGTAGGCGGTATTTCCCTTGACCAGTTTTCAAATGGTTTCAATTCGAGGGAATATCTTTTTATTAATACCTCTTCTAAACCTATATCATATTTTGCGGTAATCGGATCATAATACTGACCTATGGAATCAGCTGTACTGGTTAAATCTATACTTCTACAAACCACTTTGAATAAAGTGTCTAACTCGGAACATGTTAATAACAATAGACGGGCAAACTCAAAAGAATATACACTTTTATGTTCCTCAGTATATTCTACAAATCGGAGAGTATTGTTGAAATCAGTTTCT
>NZ_JBXMTI010000007.1:0-3137 GCF_057083605.1 Candidatus Villigracilis sp.
GAGGGAAGCATGGAGCGCATCACTTCGCGCAACAATCGTTTGGCCCGGTTGCGGGATATGGCTGTCCCAACCGTTTTCCCGGCAGTCACCCCTACTTTGATCTCTTGTGACTGATTGGGTTGTGCTACTAACACAACAAGCGGATGGGCATAGGACTTTCCCGTTCGCCGCACCCGCTTGAAATCTTCAGATCGGGACAGTCGAAATCTTCTCTGCACCCGTACCTCAATAGTGATATTCGCTCGATAATGATCTTACCAACGAGTCTTCTTTACATGCTCGTTGGATTTAACAGTCAGTCTATGGCGGCCGCGTAAACGGCGGCGCTTGAGTACGTTGCGACCGTCAGCCGTAGACATGCGTTTTCGGAAACCGTGTACACGCACGCGGCGGCGGATCTTGGGTTGGTATGTTCTTTTTACCATTCGAAATACTTCCTTATTATGTAAAGATGATTGCAAACCCCATAGCAGGGAGTTGGCTGTCAGTTAGTGGCGCAAAATTATACCCCATTGGTTCTGATTCGGTCAATTTGGATTAGGAACAATTTTGTGGTCTTTCCAAAGTCCATAAACGGGCTCTTGGTTTGATGGCAAACCCTAAACGCGAATGCCGCGAATTGACGAATTTTACGAATTTCTCCGCCTTTATTCGCGCCAGTTGTACATTCGTGCAATTAGTGTTAAGAACTTCCCGATTTCGCGAAAGCCATGGGGCAATTTTTGGGAGGCTTTAAAGTTCTTTAAAACTTTAGGGCCCTATTGTAAAGTATTTGTCCCATATTCTTTGCTTTGTAGACTCATCAATGAAGGATGACTCAAAAGCAAAGCGGTTACAGAGGGTAATATCTTCCATGCTCATCCCCAATATCTCATGCGCAATGCGATATTCGTTGTTGACATTGGTTTCCAAGACTTCGGGGTCATCAGAGTTAATGGTTACGCGCAAGCCAAGGTCGAATAACTTTTTGAGCGGATGCGACTCAATGGTTGACACAGAATTGGTGAGGTAATTGCTCCAGGGGTTTACTTCCAAGGTAATCCCCTTCTCCTTTATCAGTTCCACTGCCTTCATATCTTCGATGCTGTGAATGCCATGCCCAAGGCGGTCTGGGTGAAAGTTATTAATGGTATCTATAACAAAGGATACTGGCGTATCTTCCCCCGTGTGGATAGTAACTTTCAAGCCTGCATCTTTGGCTTTCAGGATGGGTTTTACAAAATCCTTTGCAGGATAAAACAACTCCCCATCGGCCAGGTCAACAGCTTGAATATGTTTCTTATGGCGAATTGCCCAATCCACTGTTTTAATACATGACTCAGCGCCCATGCCGCGTGATGTGATGGCGATGATGCCAATCGCCATATCGAACCCCCCCTCCGCGCGTTCTTTGGCACGCAATAGGCCATCGAGGCAGGCATCCCAATTCACGTTGTGACCATGAAAGGCCCAATCTGGCGAAAAGCGGACTTCAAACAATTTGATATTTTGTTTCGCACAATCTTCAAACAACTCCCATGCAATGCGCTCAAAGACAGCAGGTGAGGTAATGCTGTTCTGAAAAATCTTGAATGCATCCAATACGGCTTGCAGGTCACGCAACTGGTCGTAGACCTTGACATGCTTGTCCAATTCAGCAGCTTCATAAGAAGGTAGTTTTAAATTGTATTCCCGCGCAATGTCAATAATGGTCTGCGTACGGATCGCGCCTTCGAGGTGGCAGTGGATTTCAGTTTTGGGGATATCGTTGTATTTGGGGTCGAAGTTTTTCATGGATGCCTGCTTATTGTGTACTCAAGCCGCCGTCCTCGGCGCAGGGAGTGGGGTCAATTCAGAAACTCTATGATCTTATCAATATTCCCCAACAACAAACCAAGCAAGGGCAACATCAACTGAGTAACGAGACTCGTCAGAGATTTGAGGTCAAAGCCACCATAACGATCGGCCCGAATCCGTTCATGCAGATCAGCCAGGCGCAAAAGTCGTTCGGAAACATCCTTGTTCGAAAGGTCTTCGGTGGTTTGGAGGGTGTTCATTTGCAGTTGAAGCTTGTTGAGGCTTGTCCAGCGCTCCTTTTCGACGATTCCATTGATCGTGGAACGGTGGACGATGAATTGAATGATGATAATGATCCAGCCGATTACAGTCAGCGGAATGGCGAACAGCGGAATGGCGAACACCTCGTTCACCTCCCTGCCGAACAACGGTGAGGAAGTCAGGAGAGTCAAAACCACAAAAAACGCCCCAGTCAGGTAGATGATTCGATTCGCCATGCCGGAGAGTCTGGCAACCACCTCCGAATTAACCGGGGTGAATGTGTTCAAGTCATATTGAAAATCGGTCAATAGATTGGTCAAGCCGATTGCCCAAAATACAATCTGAAAACTTCCACCTATCAGGAAACCTGTAGGAATCGTCATATAGGTTAACCCGTAACCATTGAATCCCAAAAGGATAAGAACGGCTATGCTCCATATGACGCCGCCCGCCACCAAATAGGCATATGTGGAGGTGGACGATGACCGGCAATACTCGCCAAGGGTGGAAAGATCTTCAGGGTTGGTAATTTTGTTGATGATGTGATCGGAAATTGTGCTGAGCACTGTTCGAAACAGGATATGCGCCAGAAGAAATGCATAAATTGCCAACCCACCGCCGTGTACCATGCGGCAATATTATCCGGTAGCCGTGTGGTCTCGCCGAATGCCAATATCAGCGACAGCCCCGGGACAAGGATCACTGCATTAAGAAAAACAATCTGCAGAATCCAGTAGGCCGGGCTATTCTCGGAAATTGAGTTTGGAAATAAACGGCCAGCCAAATTCAAAACAGCACCGGTCGACATTTTATCTCTCAGCGCAAGTATTGACCGTCGAGCCTCTTCTTGTTTTTCAACCAAAGTCTGATGTTCGTTCATGGTTCACTCCCTGTCACTTTGAAATCTGGCTAATGAACACATTGTACTGAATCTAAAACCCAGAATCAATCCATAAGAAACGCCTGAAAATGAACTAGTGGTGTGTTTGAAAAGTAATTCAACATAGTCGTGACAGCTTGACAACCTTATACTTCTCATACAGTTTCTTTTGCGGAGTTGAGTATGAGAAGACGGAAACCAAAAACCATACGGCTGAGCC
>NZ_JBXMTI010000008.1:0-6641 GCF_057083605.1 Candidatus Villigracilis sp.
CAACGAAATTGTTTCGCGTTTACTTGACCAGGCTCATATTCAATCCGGAAAAGTCCAACTTAAGCCGGCTGACGTACGTGTGGCTGATTTAGTCAACGGCGTCATGGAGGAGATCACTCCATTTGCAGACGAAAAGAGTCTCAAGCTTTCTATTTCTGTTCAAAACTGTGTTCCTGAAAAAGTGAAAATTGATCCTTTGCGGATAAAGCAAATACTGATCAACCTGCTCAGTAACGCGGTGAAGTACACCGAGGTTGGAAATGTCAGTCTGAATATCGACTTCCGCGCGGGGAAGAAAAAGAAAGAGCTGATTTTCGCAGTATCCGATACCGGTGTTGGGATTCCTAAAAACAAAACCGCATCCATGTTCAAGCCGTTTGTTCAAGGCGAACGATATGACACGCGCACTTATGGGGGAGTGGGGCTTGGCTTGTCCATCGTGAAAGAGCTGGTCAATCTGATGAAGGGAACAATCAGTATCAAAAGCGTGGTCGGTGCGGGAAGCACATTCACAATCACTATCCCTTTGGAGTAATCAATGTTGCTGATCATCGAAGATAACTTAGACCTTGTAGAGTTGTACAAAATGGCGTTGAGCTTGATTAAGATCAATCCTGAAGTTGCGGTCACAGGACCTGCCGCTTTAAGGCGAATCGAGCAACCCGATGCCCCGGCTCCAGCTTTAACAATTTTGGATCTCCACCTGCGTGGCGAAAATGGGGTGGAGGTAAATGGCGCTGATCTTTTCGACAAAATGCGAGTGTGCTGGCCAGACACAAAAATCATTGTGTCCTCTGCCGACATAGATTGGTGCCGCAAGTTTCAAGGTCTTGCTGACATGGTGATCGAAAAGCCCATTGTGGATATGTCGCTTTTCCTGAAAAATGTTCAGGGAATGCTGGATAGTGGGCAATCTTTGATGGGACCCTACTTGAGATAGTTCCGGTAGTTATTCACTCAAGTCAACTGATTGAGAGCGGGGATGCGGGTGATATCACCTCTATATAACCGTCAGTGGCGTTCACGAGTTCCCCGAATTCGGCAGTCGCGTCCTTGAGGTGATGCGCCAGCCGATGGAAGACAAGATCGTTACCATCAGCCGCTCAAAAGGATCGCTCACTTTCTCAGCCAATTTTCAACTGGTTGCAGCAATGAATCCCTGTCCGTGCGGCTTTTATCTTGATACACAAAAAGCCTGTACGTGTGTGCCTGCTGTCGTTACCAAATATCAAAAACGAATCTCGGGTCCACTGTTAGATCGTATTGACATCCATAATCGAAGCGCCCAGAGTGGATTACGAAAAGTTGAGTGGGGACCGGCTGGGGGAGACTTCAGCATCTATCCGCGCCCGCGTGCAGACAGCGCGCGATATTCAACGAACGCGTTTCTCGAAGCTGGATCCCAAACATCCCATCTTTTGCAATGCCGATATGCGCGTGGGGGAGATCCGGCAGTTTTGCCGGTTGCAGGACGAAGGTCAGAGCTTGATGCGGGCGGCGATGAGTCAGATGAATCTGTCGGCGCGCGCCTATCATCGCATCCTGAAACTGGCGCGGACAATTGCAGATTTGGCAGGGAGTGAGGACATCCGATCTGTGCATTTGGCAGAGACATTGCAATACAGACCAAAGTTGATGATGGGATAAGAGAATCAGCAGGTTCTAATTTGCTGAGTACTCACACACAAGAACAGCATCATCTAGAGAGTTTGCGATCGCGGCAAAATCCGACGATTTCACTTTGAGTGACCAATCGCCAATACTGGCCTCATGCCCAACCGGATAGATTTTTTCTTTGTGCAGTATTCCCCCAAAGGAATCATCAACCTCGAGATCTATGTGGTCATTTGTCTCATCTGGCGTCGCGCCAGCAGGCGTTAGATAGACTCCAAATGGAGAAAGAGACGTATCTTTTGGAAGCGCGAAAACATGCACCTCGCGAATCTTGATAGTTTTATCCCGTACATGGAACGGGAAGCGATCCCGATTCAAGCCGAATATTTGGATATGGTCACTCGTCGTTGGATCGGCGGTGCTCAAGAAGCGATACCACTCGGTTGGGAATTCATGCTGCAAACTGAATAGCCGTATTCCTGCAATTGGCAAAGTCTCTCTGGCTGCCTCTTTCAAGGCTTGCCCGCCATCACGTGCGGTATATCGCATTTGGAGAATCACATCGGAGATAGTGTTGAGGTCAAAATTATTGGTGTCTTGCGGCAACTCAAGGCGCCACTGGCTGATCACGCCAGTGCCTTCAAAGGGCAAATAGCGTTCGTCACGAAAATTCATCTCGAATACACCGCTGTCGTTCTG
This sequence comes from Candidatus Villigracilis sp., assembly GCF_057083605.1. NCBI lineage: Bacteria > Bacillati > Chloroflexota > Anaerolineae > Anaerolineales > Candidatus Villigracilaceae > Candidatus Villigracilis > Candidatus Villigracilis sp. Next base: position 2,314 of record NZ_JBXMTI010000008.1, read on the forward strand.
TCCGCTGCTTGTTGCAATGGATTCCAGAGAAGTGATGCCATCCGTGAAGCGGGGATCGTTATCATCGATGCGTTTGTACCCGCCGGTCGTACTCGGGTTCTTTCGGAAGCTGTTTTTCACAAGCGTGAGCGTGCAATTGACGCTCGTGTATGGACCTGTAACGCATGGAATCGTCAAACTAACCAATTTGATCCGGCGCATATAGTGACCAGGGTAATCCATGTCGAATACTACTTCGGGCAGATCGATGAAGCATTCACCTGTCTCTTTCAGTTTGATCAGAGCGATCGGGTCAAGCAGCATCAATGAGATGTGTTTGGTCAGTTCATACTCACGTTTATTCTGATCCAGGTAGGCGACTTCCATACGTTTGATGTCAGCATAAAGCCGCTCACCTGCTAGCAAGCCCTTCTTCAGACTATCCCAATAGCCAAACTGAATGAACTTCGAGTCCGACTCGTCCAGCCCCAGTTCGAAGCGAAATGACATTTCGGCGCGTTTGGCTACATCATAAGCTAGTTGGTAACTCTGGAAGTAAATGCCTGAGATTTGAGAGACCATCCAGTCATAGAGTTCCCGATTCGTGAATTTTTCCCGCATAAAATCGTCAATGGCTTGAGCATTCTCGATCTGCAACTGATGATTCTCCAAGTCCTTCTCCGCAATGTCCAAGCGTATCTCCGCCGCGATGATTTGCTTGTTAAGTTGTTCTATCTCTCTAGCCGCCAACCGTTCCTGGAACTTCCATTCTTCCATGCGCCGTTGGTAGCTGCCGAGAGTTGCAGAAATAGAGCCAGCAGTACTGCTGATGGATGCCATCGTACCCATACGGGCAGCGAATTCCTTCGCGGATTCGCCTACGTTGTGTCCACCATAAGTGGTACCGATGGACGTAGCAGCGCCAAGTTTCAAATTCGGAAGCAGATGTAACATAGCAGCGACCAAATCTATGCCCGCTTCGGCCATCTGAAACCTCAGACTCTCCCCAACTAACGCTAGATGTGCAATTTCGAATGCATTCAAACCATACGGAGGTGGACTCTGAATGCTTGCGTAATAGTGATGGCGAATCTGGGCCATTTCGCGTGATTTTTGAAGGCCAGCCAATGTTAGCTCTGCTTCTTGCACCTGCTGCTCTTTGATCTGCCGCACGGCATTCAATACCTGGATTTCCTGTGTGGATCGTAAAAGCGCCAGCGCTTCGGCATCACGCTTTTCGAGCGCAGACAACAGTCCTCCGCCCAGTGATTTGAGGTCACTACACAGTTCGCTCGCCTTTTGTGACATGACACTAAAGCGATAACGCGGGAGGACCACGCTGGTATCGTTGAGAGCGCTGCTCAGGTCTACACCGGCAGCGGCGGCCCTCACCAGAAGCCCTGGCTCAATCGGCGGTTCGAACAACGGAACTTGGCGGACGACTCCCTCGATATTCATGCAATGGCGAATCTTGAATAGCCGATCCGCCACAGTGTCCCAGTAGCGAAGCAGTTTGTCGTTCTGGGGTACACAAAAGTACAACAATTTCGTCGGTGGTGGGTTGGACGGAGATACGATGCCATCCTGATAGGGCACAGGAAGCAGGTTTTCGATGGCGACCAATGGATCAGAAAAGTCATCACCCTTCAGCAGTGGCTCGAGCTGGTTGTAAGTTTTCACTGGCGGCATTGCCCGCGGCTTGATATTCTCAGGCCGTCGCCCCAAAATCTCTGCGGCAAGAATATACAACTGGGTTGCCTCGTTGATCGATTCGATGGTATCCTGACGAAACAGTTGGTCGCCCCAGGCGATTAAGTTGTCAATATACTTCATGACCACCATCTTCTGATAAGCGACCGTTCGCAGGCGGGCGATGATATGGGGCTTAAATGGATGGTCGCGCCATTTCTTTACCTGGTTCGTGAATTCAGTATCTGCCGTACCTGCTGCAAGCGCTTCCAGTAATTTCTTGATTTGTTGACTCTGATAGTCTTGTGCCGCGGCTTCGAAGAAGGGGCGCGTACGCCAATAGCGTTGCGGCACAGGATAAGCAGATTTATCGGTCGGATCGAAGATGTAGTGATACCACTTTTGCGCGTCCTCAAAACGCTGATTATTCCTAAGGCGGTTGGCGATCAGGAGTGGGACATGGAAGAACAATTCCCAGTTGTATATTTCGTATGAACCGGCGAATGAGAAGTCCACCTCTTCCGCGGGATAGGGTGCCTGCACGATTTCTTCCGGACCGTATGTGCCGGCAAATTCAAAGGCTTGCGGCGGGTTAAGAAAACTTTCGGGCTGTGTTTGCATGGGTCGCTGGAGCAGACCGTCAACACCGTCGCGATTCAACTCGCGGATCATGAGGCATACGTGCGGATGGTAGAAGGTCTCGAATTGAACCCGCCGTGCGTAGTGATAGGTCGGAAATGTGGGATTCCCGGGGTTCTGAGCGAACGCAATGAGGGCATCTGTGTTGACGGTTGACTGGCTCGTCTCAACGGGAAAAGTTAGCTCGCCAACTATGATGTCACCGCCCCTAACACTCGGGCTGACCGGACCAGCGGAGGGCGCTACTATGGCATAGTAATAGTCACGGATTTCATCCAGGATATCAAGCCTCACATTATCTATGACGGACCAATCTTGTATGATAACGTGGCCTTCCCCCGGCACGATACTAAAGGTCCGGTTATCGTCAGCGTAAAAGAGGGACTGGTCCATATCGAAGCGTTGAAATTGCTGCATGCGGACATCGAAGGTTCCGGGCGTTTTGGCGAGGGTCGGATTGTAGTTTAGACCACTCTTAGCAGGATTCGACGTGGCCAAAACAAGCGGATGATCATGATCTCCGATCTCGAACTTCTCTCGATTCTCCACAAAGGTCATGAACTCATAGTGAGTCTCCGGCAGCAGCTTCAACCTGCCAATAGACGATGCCAATACGTGGGTGACATCCAGTTTGCCCTGGCAATCGTCAAATTGAAATATTCCTCCTAAATTGAGAATGGGATTGCCATTTATGTCATCGGATTTCCAATCGACAGAAATATGGAGATTACCAGATGCAAAGACAGCCTTGAATAGAAAGTCGCTTTGCTTTGGAATATAGTCCAAACGGTCACTCTGCGGATCTAGAAGTATTCGCGGCAACTGGATCGCCTCCTTTGATATTTTCTTGGGCGACCATTTGTTATTCTTGTATTCGCTCCAGGCAATCTGGATCTTCCAATGTCTGGGGGGCTCCTTTAGTTTGCCGCCGTCACCTCCAGGTACCGTGATAGATTGAGCCTCCGATTCTTCGGCGATCGTGGGCCAGAATAAGTACAGGCGCCGGTTCCAGATCACGGGCATCAGGTAGTCACCTTCAATATCGAGGTCCACGCGTTCCCATGCGGTCCAGTACGCCGAATTGACTCGCCGGCGATAGTAGTAGATATGCGGCGTACCGAAGGTGCGGCCGAAGACATGCAGGATATCCACCGCGACCTCACCTGACTCGGTCTTTTCCAATTGATGATACAACCCACGGATATCGAGACGGGCAACCTGATCCAGCTTCTCCAGGTAATTGAGGAATGCCGCCTCTGCCGTCTCAGGCGTGACGTCGTTCTGCATCAACTCATTCTCCAGGTCTTTGAAGAAGGGCGACTTGTCGTCGCGCAGTTCTGGCTCGATCCAGTTCTCGGGATACAGGAAAATCTTGCGGTTTGCCTCCCATACCCGGTATTTTTTCATCCATTTGTGCCAGTTGTTCCACTCCGAATCAACCTGCGCGTTGACGGTCACTTCGTTTTCCAGGTTCATCAGGCAGCGCTGTACGAAGAGTTGAACGGAACTAATGGCTTGTTTGATGCGTGAGGTCAACATGCAGGCGTCCATTTCCGCATCAATCAAATAGTACTCGTACAAGCCATGGGTATCTTTCCAGGTCTGACCTTTGCTCGCATCGGGATGGGCGACAAGATAGGAGACGAGAGATGTCCGCTGCTGGTTGCGCAAAGTGTCGCGCAAGGGTCTTGCAATCGCCAGCCATTGACGATCCTCATACTTGGCTTTGACGGCCTGCTTGATATTTCGGGCATCCTCCTGGGTGAGATCATATGCGGCCCAGGCACATACTTGTTTAGCGGATGCGCCAAGAATCTTCAGCAGAATAAAAGCCGCTTTCAGGTGAACCAATGCCTGTTCATCTTTGAATGCATCCGGTAAAGCCAAATCAAAACCATCCGCACCCGTGAGGGACTGCAAATCATCGAGACTCCAGCCGGTCGCATCGCTGATCTCTTGTAAGAGTTCCTGTTGGGTTGTCTGCGGATTTCGCGACAATTCAAAAATAATCAAAAGCGTGG
>NZ_JBXMTI010000009.1:0-10650 GCF_057083605.1 Candidatus Villigracilis sp.
TGCAAATGGTTCAGATGCTATTTCAGGATTGGCAGTAGCGCGTTTGTCCATCAATGGCGGCGCAACATGGCAGGCATCGAGCATAACCCTTTCCTCGGAAGGTCAATATACGGTCCTGTACGGGGCAGTGGATAACGCCGGGCATGCAATCACTTATCCGGGACGGACTGTTTCTATCGACACAACACTTCCCACTCTTACGCCTTCTGTGTCAGGCACGATGGGCGCGAATGATTGGTACATCTCAAATGTGGTTGTGGATGCCGATGCAACTGACGCTTTATCTGGAATTGCATCAGTGGTTGTCAGCGATAATGGCGGCGCACCAAGACCTGTTCCTGTTACTTTGACTTCGGGCACTCATGCAGTCGTTATCACTGCGACTGATGTTGCAGGCAATAGCCGCTCTACCTCTCTCAACCTGACCATTGACACAGATGGGCCAGTAATCACGACCTCTATTACAGGCACGGAAGGCGACGACGAATGGTATGTATCTGAGGTGGATGTTACTGCAACTGTTTCAGACCCAGTATCGGGCACAGATGGAACTCTGGAGATCTCGGTGGATGGAACATCGACGAATGACTTGCCCATTCATCTCACGGAAGGAGACCATACTGTAGTTCTCCAAGCAACGGATGATGCGGGAAACATAACTACTACGACTTTGATCATTCACGTGGATACAACTCCTCCTTCGGTGACCACCTCCACGGCCGGCACCAAAGGCAATGCGGGTTGGTATATCAGCAATGCTACGACCACCATCACGGCGTCCGATTCCACATCGGATATTGACCGCATTGAATACAAGCAAAATAGTGCAGCCTGGCAGAGTGGGACTTCTGTTCTTAGCACAGATGGCGTCAACGCGATCTCGATTCGCGTGTATGACCAGGCTGGCAATTTGGCGACTGACTCTCTCGAGGTCAAAGTGGATACAGTTGACCCGGTAATAACTCCTCATGTCCCAACGCCTATCGGCTTGGAGGATTGGTTTGTATCTGTGCCGGTAGAGATCTCCGCGACTGGTTCTGATGCTACATCGGGTTTGCTGAGCGCGCTCGTATCTATGAATGGGGGAGAGTGGAAAAGCAGCCAGTCTTTGACTGATGGCGTGTACGCAACTAACTTCAGATCTGAAGACGTTGCAGGCAATACGTCAAACATCTTCATGAACTTGAAGATCGACGCTACAAGACCAACCCTTGCAATCTCCATAGACGGGACCATAGGAACAAATGGTTGGTACACAAGTCAAACGACCACCACCTTTAAAGCCGATGACAAGACTTCTGGTGTGGATCGTGTTGAATATAGCCAGAATGATGCCGCCTGGCAGACTGGAAATTCCGTGGAAAGCAAAGACGGGATCAATTCCATTTCTGTGAAGACCTACGACAAAGCCGGCAATATGCTCAGTAACCAGGTGCAGGTAAAGGTAGATACGGGCATGCCGAGCAGTACATTTACTTCACCGGCGAACGGTTCAGAGGATACTCTTGCAAGAAATGTGCTGCCTTTGGCGGGTACTTCCACAGATGCTTTATCTGGAATCGCTACGGTAGAGCTGTCGTATGATGGCGGCAAGACCTGGGTACCGGTTGTCCCTTCCGCCGATGGCAAGTGGACTTACGACTTTGACACAACGAAAGTGCCGGATGGCATTTATACGATCGTGGTCCGCACTGTCGATATAGCTGGCAATACGGTGGTGGGGGATGGCAACTCCGACTCTGGCGCCCACATTACTGTAATCATCAATAACACTCCTCCGCACATTAAGCTGACCCCCGAATGGTTCATTTGGGACAGCGGCGAGCTGGTGATCAAAACGGACTATTTCCCCGTCCAGGAAGGTCTAGTGACCATCTCGGACCCACAAAACCGCTGGCCAAAGGTTGAGATCCCCTTTGGCGAAAAATACCCATCGACGATCAAATGGGACCGTCGTTTTGCCAATGGAATCCTTGCTCCCATCGGAAATTACCGTGTAGAGGTCAAGGCTTGCAATACTTACAATCTCTGTTCCAATAAAAGAGCAACCATCAAAATTCCCTGGATTTCTGTAATCCTTCCGACTGTTTCTCCAGTACCACCAACTGTAGTGCCCACGAAGCCAACAGTAGAGAATATTCCGGAGCGGTCAGCTACAGAAATCCCGCCTGTTGTGGTCGTTGAAGATTCTTCCCCCCAAGTACAAACTCCCATCTCAGTCGAACGCAAGCCGGTAGGCATTGCACTATCGCTTGTTGCTTTCATCGCGCTAATGTGGGCGGTGGCTTCTGCCGCCCTATCAGATAGGCGCCCGGTGGCGATCAATGCCATCACAAATACGATTCGTCAGAAGCGAAACATCTAGCCCTTACTCAAGGGTAAAACAAAGGAGCAATGTAATTCAATGAACGATCTGTTTCTTTCCGTAGTTGTCATCGCCGCAGTTGTAATTTTTGGCGCATTGATCTCGGTAGGTAATGAGAGACAACGAAAGGCTATTGATAAGCTTCATCAAGCTTACAAGCAGTGGGCAGTCCAGGACCTGCGCCTGAAGCGCGGTACAGTGGCTTCCCAAATCCAGATCAACGATCTGCAGGGATGGCTGACGAAAGCCACAACTTTGGGCCTTGGTCGCAAGACAACCATTATGGATATCCAGAAGCACGAAACTCCTGTGCCCACCGTCGAAATGCACGATGGCGAGACCGGAAAAACCCTGTTGTGCGTGATTGAAACCCCTGAAACCATTGCAAACCTCCTCAAGAGGCGCAAATCGGTGATCCGGGGCGATCTGCGCTCAAATCCTCTTTTCCGTGTTGGGAAGAAAACCCCTGTGGTTGAGCTTTCCATGTTGAACGCGGGATCGCTGTTCGATGTCGAAATGCCTGTAGCCTGGAAGATGCTGACTGATGATGTAACCGAGTCAGGAAGCCTCTGGGCTTACATCGTGGACTAGGTTATCGATGAAAGCCCGTCTCCTTATTCTACTGGGGTTAGTGATTTTAGCTATTGGCGTTTTAGGTATGGTGCAGTACGGGATGGCTGTCTGGTAGGCTATGGGGATGGTTGAGTTCGTCTCGGCGTGGTTGCAAGGATTAGAGCAGTACGATCAGGGTACTTATTGGCACTCTGTCCGTACTGCCGAATATTTCCTCCGATTCATGGATTACCTTGGCATACGCGGAGAAAGAGCCAAATATATTTATGCCAGTGCTGCTTTGCATGATATAGGCAAGCTTGCAGTTCCTGTTCATATTCTTCTGAAGGAGGGTAGGCTTAGTCGTTGTGAATATCGACTTGTGCAAGAGCATCCTAGATTTGCATTTGAGTGGATGTCACTTTTGCGGGACCCGGAGGAACTTGCTAAAATCCCGCACTTACATCATGAAAGATGGGATGGAAGTGGCTATCCCCTTGGCTTACGGGGCACAGAAATACCTTATCATGTACGGCTTTTTTCAGTCATTGATGTCTGGGAAGCAATGAGCGTCAATCGTCCTTATCGCCGCGCTATACCCCAGGCAGCAGTTCTTGGATATTTCGCTCGAACCTCTGGCATTTTGTTTGACCCGGAAGTGGTGGAAGCGTTTTTGAGCTGGCGTAAGAAGACTATTGGCGCTTCTTGGTCGAGTCTTCTTCATCCGATGGGTATGCGCTCAGTCAGGAAAAATGGTTTGGAGTATGGAACGCAAAAAGCAACCTCCGTTTCAGATAAAGATGCTATTCCTGGTTAGTCTGGGAGTAGTATTTTTTACTTCATTTTTGGTTATGGTGTCGTTTGCGAAAGGGGATGATAAACCATCGCTGGCTGAGCAAACCCTTACCAAAAAGCGTTACGAGATCCAGCTCGAGGGTTTTCCGTCTATTGGTCCCGAGAATGCACCGGTTGTGATCGTGGAGTTCAGTGATTTCAACTGTCAATACTGCGGTGTTTTTGCAAGGACAACCTTTCCCGGATTGATGAGTAAGTATTCGAAAGAGATACGCTTTGTTTATCGACATGCTCCTTTAGGACCCGCATCTTCCATCGAGGCAGCGCAGGCCTCCATGTGCGCGTACGATCAGGACTACTTTTGGGAATATCATGATGCACTCTTTGAAAATCAGGATAGGTTGGGCGCAGAACTTTACACAGAAATCGCTACCAGTCTCGAATTAGATCTTCCTGCTTTCAATACATGCGTGGAAAACGATGATTACATGGACTTGATTGAAACTGACCTCGATTTTGCTCTCACGACCGGGGTGCGTGGGACTCCAACGTTTTTTATCAACGGACTGGCGCTTGTAGGCGCTCAGCCTTTAGAAGTATTTACTGAAGTTATTGACACTGAATTGAAAGCAATCAACAATCCCTGAGTCAGTAATTTCAGATGATCAGAAATATTCCAAAGCAGATACACATTCTTGTTGTCCTAGCAATGCTTGTTCTTGCCACCTGCAGGATTATGGGGATAATTTTGGCTAATCATTCCCTTCTCTAGTAAAACTTACGGTTCTGAAAGGCAGGGAGTCTTCTAAGCGTTAAATCGCGTCGGTCGAGGCACCACCCCCTATTAAGTGCATGTATGCTTCTCCGTGTAAGACGCAAAAACTATTTTTACGCATGGAGGCGTACTGTGAAAAACTTGAATAAATCACAAAAAAGATTTGCAACACTGTTTTTATTGGTCCTCGTGTTGGGCACCGCTGCCATCGCTGCATTCAGAGTGCAGGCGGGCGGCCAGACCATCGTTGACCCCGAGCCGTTGGACCATATTGTTTATCCCCCAGCTGAGATGACCCAGAATACTCCTGCTTTGACCTCGCTGGCTGCCCTGTATACCCCGATGGACACCCAGGAGAGTTGGATGAAGTCTGTCTGTGTAGGCATGACCAAAGGTGGCTGTGATTACTTCAAAGCGCATCAAGCCGCTGCTGTATGGGATGGGCAACTCGGCAATATCGGTAGTTCTGCTGGCCACATCTCCAACACCACCGTCATTGATGAGAGTCATGAAGTGTGGACAGCTGCGACCTCGATCTTTACCCAAGGTCCCAACGACAAGCACTCCACAGAAAAGACCTTCGATGTGTATGTTCTCGTCGAGCGCGGCGCTGATCAGAAGTGGTATCTAGACCGTGTTCTTATTGGACCCAGCATCGACCTCGAACCGGCCGACTAGGGGCGATCTGTGGCTTCGTCCGAGGCATTTTTAGCGATAGGTTGCTATTACCTGGTCACGGTTTTCATCAACTTCCGGCCGTTTTATGCCTGGAGTATGCCTCTAAGCAACACGAAATAGGAAAATATGGCAGATGTTCTAGTGATCGAAAACAATAAGCAGCTAGCAGACCTGTTCGCATCAGATCTGATGCTGGCTGGTTTTAGAGGTTGGATATCATGAGGGCATCAGACTCTTGGACGCGTCTACGTACCAAGTAATTGTTCTGAATCCGCTCTTCCGAGATGGTTCGGCTGGTCAACTGACCCCACGCCTAAAGGCGGGGGCTTGTAGGTCGAGCCCACGATAGGCTGGTTGACAGCAGCCCGCCAGCATCAGCTATACCAACGCTGGCAAGGTACTTTATAGCGATATTGCGACTGCCGTTCAGGTCGGCGTTGAGTTCAAACCCACACTTCCGGCACTTGAACCGAGATTGAGATCGACGATTAGAACGATGGATAGACCCACAACGAGAACAGCGCTGAGATGTGTAACGTGGGTCAATATCAACAACCACACAGCCACACTCTTCCGCCTTATATACAAGCAGATCACGCAGGCGGTTGAATGTCCACTGGTGCATGGCACGTCTTTGTTTCTTACTATTCTGTTTCGTAGTGACTCGGATTTCCCTCAAGTTCTCAATCACGATCGTAGTACCAGGAGCAATACTTTGAACCAACTGCCGACTGACAACGTGATCGCAATTCAAGCGAAACCGAGAGACTTTGTGCGAGAGTTTCTTCAGATGTCTCTTCGCACTATCGCTGCCTTTGCTTTGAAGCGCACGCTTCAACCGGAAATACCTGCGTTCCGTGTTTTTCCAGGAACGCCTACCAAAAAATTTATTATTCGAGGCAACAGCGGGACGAGTGATCCCGAAGTCCACACCGATGACACCCCCGTTGGAAACGAATTCCATATCAGGCAAGGTAACAACCACATGCAGCCAGAACTTGCCTTTGCGAAAGATCAAGTCGGCGCTGTCGTATTCAATGCTTTGTGCAAGCAAACGTCTTGCGTAGGGATAAAGATACAAATCAAAAACCTGCCTACCTGCAACCGTAGACAGAGAGACGTGGTCGCTATAGAAGGTAAAGGCATGTCCTTCATACCGAATGGAACAGTTGCTACTTTGAGGACATCGAACTGGTTTGAAGGTTGGAACAGGTTTGCCACGAGCGAGAGCTTTTGCAACCTTTTTCGGAAACTCTTTTTCCCGCTTGATCTTCCACGTGAGAGCCGACTTGACCGCTTCGGTTGCCTTTGCTCTGGCAGAGATCACAAGTTGAGAATTCAGTTTTGGGTAGGCATCTCTAAGTGGATAGTAGGTTGCCTTATGCAACTCAACACCATTCTTTTCGCAACGTTCCCACCCATAAGCCGCCACTGCATTGAAACATTCCGTATATTGTTGAATGGTTTCAAACAATACAGCCTGTTGTTCAACGGTGGGCAGCAGTGGAAAGCGGATGGTTCGTTGCACGACAATAATTTTAGCACAAATATTCTAAGAAAGGAGTCGGTCTCCTCCCCACGCCTAAAGGCAGGGGTTTCCAACTGACAGGTTTTTTTGATGAAATGGTGCTACAACCTATCCGAAAACCGACCTGGCGCACAGGTCTGATCAAAAGAATGCGCCGTATCCCAGCAAAGGATCGGCGAGACCTGATTTTCGTAGTGTTCCTTTTTCTCTTGCAGGTTTCCCTGGTGGTGGCTGGCATGATCTACGCATCTTAGGTGTTATGCCGAGGCTGTTGGTATTCATCTTGTTTTTGTGTTTCTGGCTATGCCCTGAGTTCGCGATGCTGCGCGTCTTGCTTTTACGAATGTGTCTTCTCACTCTGCTGTTGTTATGGCTGACTGGAGCAAGAGCAGCTTCGGTCAGTTACCATAATCGAAATGGGGCTAAGTCGCCTTTGAATAGTACGTGTCTATAGACACAGGCTTTGCGCGTAGCCAATAAGGCTCACATGGGTAAGCAATAACCCAACTAAAAATAGTGACTGCTTCATTTAATAAATACTATACAGTGACTACACAATAGCAGTCACTATTTTTAGTTTCCTTTCCACCATCATATCCACCCTCATGGCGCCGCGGTGATTATTGATATTTGACAGTTGGTAGGGGAATGATGTTGCTATCTCTGAGTCAGATCCTTTGGTTTCCGCTTGAACAGTGTGCCATCGTAATTGAAGGTCTGTTTCCCCTTTCCGCCGCCGCGTCTTTTGCGCATTTGTGCGCAATAGGCAACGTCGGCTTCGTTTATAAAAATATTCCCATCGGCATTTTTTGTCCTGATCAACTTTGGTTTTAGGCCCATCTATATAGGGTCATAAATGGTATTTTGTACTTTAGCGCGGCTTGTCGCTGTATCATGTAGTTGTTTTCAAGACTGGCCAATAACTCGCGCTTTGGCAAGTCGTTTTTGGGGGTTGAAGCTGGCATCGTACAACTTTCTTTCAGGATGTTCTGCTGATTGTACCTTATGGAATACTCAGCATCCCCAGCTGTTGTTGGAGATAAACGATTAAAGCTATGACATCAACAATTCTACTTGCGTACCAACTTGTTGTACCTTTCTATGTCAAAGCCCAATTTTCTATACAAGATCAATTTCTGTTTTTCGTATATTTGGGAATATATTTCTTTAGGATTTATCTCGCGTTGAGTCAAAGCATAGTATAGATATGCTCCAATTAGGCTTACAAAGCCTACTAGAAAATCAAATCTATCTTGTAATATTTTAGGCAATGATTCTTTCACCAAAAAGAGCCCAGTCCAGACGGGAACAATAATGAATAATCCAAGGGCAATTCGAATACGCGTATCACGGTGCGCGAGCAAATCAATTTTTTCTCTTACGGCTTCCAACATTGAAATTGCAATCATTTCGTTTTCCCCCTGCGGAAACAAAGATTCAGTTTTTTGCTGAACAAGAAGATCAAAACTTCTTATCCAAACAGTTATTTCTTCCACCTGCTCAGCAGCGGGCATTCCACGCTTCATCAGGTCCGCAAAAATTCCCTTATAAATATTGCGGGAAGGCAACTCGACATCAATGAATTCGTTAGGCCAGCTAGCACGTAAAACCAGTTCTAACGTTGCAGAACCCAGATCGTCCCAGAGTGGGGGGGTCTTTAGTCGTCCAAGTTTGTCCAGCAAATCTCCAGCCAGGTCCCGCAACCGCGATGTCCACAAGTTTCTTTTTGGCTCTTTATTAATCAAATCCAATAGCCAATCCTGAATTTGACGCATTTCAGATTCGGGATAATATCTTCTGATCGCTGATAGTCCGTCCGCAATTCCTAACAGAGCTACATCGTCTGAAGACAATGCTTCTAATGCTTTTTCGGATCTGCCCTGCTGTCGTTTGATGCCGTCTAGAAATCGATGCTCTAATTCTTCTGATCGAGTTGGGCTGGATGCTAATTGGTAGCCCAAGCTCGCCACCTCGGGAAATCCACCATATGCTGTATCCACCGTATTGCTCAAAACTGTTGCCAACCCTGTTTCGACAGCCAGTGCGTCATCGCAAATTCTGCGAGCAAACGCCAATGAATGTAATTGACATTCATCTAACGCCCCCCTAATTTTCTTGGTCAATACAGCCCTGTTCATCATTAACAGCCGTTCTTCTTTCATAAGAACCATTTTCTCTCTCGTAAAGTTCCCAATGTAACGATATTACTGTTCCAAGAAGAGACGGATTTGAGGTTTCCCAGCAGGCGGGCAATTAATCTCGAGTAGCCTATTGTTACAGGCTCTGTCGCGGGAAAATAACTTCGCCAAGACATATAAGTAAAATGATATATTTGTCGTAGCAAATATGTCATATCTCTGAAATCAGAATCTGGATGCAAATCAACCAACAGCGGTCGTGGTATCCCTTGAGACGATGTTTTTAGATCAGTCGGTCCTGTGAGATGCAGGAGTCCCCTTGAGTTATCAAGTTGTAATGCGATGCCTCTTTGCGGCACGCCTTTTCCTCGCATCTCATTAGAACGTGTATCTGGGTTCCAATACTTATTACCAGGCTGCTCAGTATCAAAAATGTAATACGGATGAATTGACGATATATCCAGAAAAGCAAATTCAACCGTAAAGTTCTTTTCGGATAAATCATTTACTATTGTCTTAATCGCTGATATTTCACAATCTTTTAGACGCTTGTAAACATGACACACAACTCTTACCTTATCACCTGTACGCCACGCATTTTGTTGGCTTACAAATTCTATAGCACTTCTAAGACTCTGAATGAGCGCATCCAAATAATTTTGATATTCGACCTCTCTCGTTGCTCCCCAAACGAGATAGCGTCCATCGCCTTGAAAAACGCTGGTTATTCCAACATATCGTGTTTTTGAACCAAGTCTTGTGTGACCAACTTCAGCAGACCCAAGCCCAATGACAATCTCGTGAGTTGAAGGTTTTAATGTAGATATAACCCAAGGCGTTCCATCCAATTTAGCATAGGTGGCCAAAGAAATTGTATTCAATAAATAAGCAATACCTTCACCAGGATTCTGTATTTTCTCAATTCTTATAGACTGGGTAGGCACCCCTGCACTCATGAAAGCAGCTTTGCTTACAAAGTAGGGATTGGAGTCTCCGTACAGCTGGAGGAATTTTTCCCTAATTTGAACAATCGCTAAATCGGGGGGAGTTGGCAATCTACTTAATATCTTTTCCGTGGCTTCTTTATATGAAGTTGGTGAGGAGTCTGAACAAGTCTGAAGTTCAAAGCGCATATTGGACAATCGATATTTTCCAATCATTCCGCTCGCAAACGGATTGGAACGTTTGGGATTAGTCCACATTTCAGCAGGAAACCCACTTTTTAGGAGATTCAAAAATTGCTCGACTCGTCCTAAGTATTGTTCTTCGCACACTACAGCAATCATAGGTGAATTGCGATCATGGTGCAAATACATATATGGGCCATGTTCTGTAAGTCCCATATCAGGAACCGTTCCGTTGTTTCTTCCTTGCGCGCCGAAAAGTAGGGTTGGTCTTCCTGTAGAAATTCTCGTGGGAAATTTTTCGTCACTCTCAATAAGTACATCTCCAAGTGTTAGGGTTAACCCTCCAATTGTTATCGACCTATCACGCAGCACACCTATTGTTTTCTTGATAAGAGCCAATTTTTCTGTAGCGCTATTAATGGGTTGACGAAGTTTTTTCAATTGATCTAACAGCAATTGAGCTTTCGCCCCATAGTAGAGATTAACGACATCAGTCATGTTTTCCAACCTGGGCTCAAGAAATGCGTCTTGTGAGTCGATTTCGGTTACTCCCTCACTGTCAACGAGCTTCAGGAGCCCGTTTGTAGTTTCACTTACCTGTCCAATTGTTTCGAGTTTTCCTTGTGGATTGTCAAGATCGCTTTCCGCGCGTTTGCAAACATATTTTCCTGAAGGATAGATCGGAAGAGCGT
>NZ_JBXMTI010000010.1:0-12488 GCF_057083605.1 Candidatus Villigracilis sp.
TGCAAATGGAGTGATCTCCTCCATGACGCCGTTGACTAAATCAGCCACACGTACGTCAGCCGGCTTAAGTTGGACTTTTCCGGATTGAATATGAGCCTGGTCAAGTAAACGCGAAACAATTTCGTTGAGAGAAATCGCCGATCGAGAAATCGTCTCAACCATCTCTTTTGATTTCTCTGCGGGCAGTGGCAGTTTCAGCATTCCCGCATTTCCGATGATCACGCCCAAAGGAGTACGAAGTTCATGTGAAGCAATGCCCAACATCGCTCTGCTTCGGTACGCCTCTTCACGGGCCTCGCGGACTGCTTTCTCCTTCTGCCTGCAATTTGCAATACTGCCGGATCTCCCCCACGCGCGTGTTGGTATTGCAGACAATATCTGTTGATCCATTCTTTGAGAAACGCTTGCTTTGTATATCTCGCGCGGCTTGGACGCGTGCACGAATCGAATCAGAGGATTCACTCACTCGATCTGCACTCAACTTTTCATAATCTACTCTTGGCACTTCAATGTGAATATCAATGCGATCAAGAAGAGGACCAGAGATCCGCTTCTGATATTTCGTCACCAATGCATGCGCGCAGGTGCAGGGCTTTTGTGTATCATTCCAAAATCCACACGGGCAGGGATACACACAATTGGACATATTTTTCGTGCCTGATCAGGAATAGAAGAATTATTTTTAAGGTTTATTTCAATTCTTCCACCAAACTCACATGATACCTTTTTGGAGATTCAATGGAGAAGGCATCAAACAATACTACCGAACGAGCAGCCAGTAAGCGTATGAAAATGAAAGCCAGAGCAGTTACAAATAAATCACAAAAATTGACTGATGAATATCTTTGGGTTAGAATAACCATACAAAACGGGGAAAATTGCCTCAAATTGTCTACATCCAAATAATCCAAACTCATGGCGGGCAAGCAACGCAGTCTGCCGTCGAAGCCGCTGATTGATTTATCGGCGGCTTTTTGTTTTTCGGTCAATTCAGGAGTAAGGTCGGAAAGGTTGTCCAATGGAAGAAAAGGCGGACAGCCCAAAACAAAACGCAGGTCCACCTTCGGTGACGCTTCCCAAAGGTGGCGGTGCAATCCGCGGCATTGGCGAGAAATTTGCCGCCAACCCGGTAACAGGGACTGGCTCCATGTCAGTGCCGATCGCCGTCAGTCCCGGGCGTTCAGGCTTTGGGCCGCAACTGAATCTTTCGTACGACTCAGGCTCCGGCAATGGCCCATTCGGGTTCGGTTGGAGCCTTGCGCTCCCCTCGATCACACGGAAAACGGATAAAGGGCTGCCCAAGTACCAGGACGCGGAAGAGTCGGATGTCTTTATCCTATCAGGCGCCGAGGATTTAGTGCCGGCCCTCAAAGATGACGGGGATCGGTTCGAAGATGAAACCACCTCACCAGAATTCATCATCCATCGCTACCGCCCGCGTATCGAGGGGCTTTTTGCACGCGTCGAACGTTGGACGCGCAGGGCAGACGGCGACATGCACTGGCGCTCCATTTCCAGGGACAATATCACCACATTATATGGAAAAACACCCGAGAGCCGCATCTTCGACCCATCTGATAGTACTCACATTTTCAGTTGGCTGATCTGCGAGAGGTTCGACGATAAGGGCAATGCGATTATTTATAAGTACGCCGCGGAGGATTCTGCTGGTGTTGATCGATCTCAAACCCATGAGCGAAATCGCACGGATCAAGGACGTGCAACCAATCGTTACCTCAAACGAATCCTGTATGGAAATCGCACTCCGAACCGTGATGCCGATTGGAAGGTCACCGACCCTACTTTGATAACGGATTGGATGTTCGAAGTCGTTTTCGACTACGGCGAACACAATCGAGATAATCCCCAACCGAACGAGGCTGGAGAGTGGCTCTTCCGTCACGATCCTTTTTCATCTTATCGCGCTGGGTTTGAAATTCGCACCTATAGATTGTGCCAGCGTGTTTTGATGTTCCATCATTTTCCAGGCGAAGCAAATGTCGGTCCGGACTGCCTGGTGCGTTCGACCGACTTTGTATATCGAAACATTCGCAATAACCCTGACGATCTCAAGCAGGGCCACCCAGTCGCCTCGTTCATCGCTTCTGTCACGCAAAATGGATATAAACTCCAGTCGGGGGGAAGTTACCTCAAGAAATCACTGCCACCCGTTGAATTCGAGTACAGCCAAGTGCCGCAACCCGAGCAATTTTCCGAGTTGCCAATCCAGGTTGTTGACGAGGAAAGCATCGAAAACCTGCCCGCAGGATTGGACGGCGCGGCTTATCAGTGGATGGACCTGGATGGTGAGGGCACCTCCGGCATCCTCACTGAACAGGCGGACGGCTGGTATTACAAACGCAACCTCAGCGCGAATAACCAGGTAAGAGAAAATGGACAGGAGCACACAATCGCCCACTTTGGCGCAACAGAAGTCGTCGCGAAAAAACCTGCAGGTGGATTGAATGGCGGCGCGCAATTCCTTGATCTGGCAGGTGATGGCCAGGTGGATCTGGTGCAGATGGAAGGTTCCGCGCGCGGTTTTTACGAGCGCACGGGCGATGCGGACTGGGTATCTTTTCAGCCTTTTGACTCATGGCCTAATTTAGATACTCGCGACCCGGGCTTGAAGTTCGTTGACCTGACGGGCGACGGCCACGCGGACCTCCTGGTCACCGAAAGCGAAGCGCTGACCTGGTATCCGTCATTGGCGGAGGAAGGTTTTGGACCGGGGGTCCGCCTGAGCCTGGCGCTGGATGAAGAGAAGGGACCGCGGCTTGTCTTTTCCGATGGTACACAATCCATTCATCTTGCCGACCTATCGGGCGATGGGCTGAGTGATCTCGTCCGCATTCGCAACGGCGAGGTGTGTTACTGGCCCAATCTTGGATATGGTCGCTTCGGAGCCAAGGTGACAATGGACAACGCGCCGTGGTTCGACGCGCCCGACCAGTTCGATCAAAAGCGGATCAGACTGGCAGACACGGATGGGTCCGGCACAACAGACATCCTGTATCTTCGGCGCGATGGAGTCCAGATTTATTTCAATCAGTGCGGCAACCGTTGGAGCGATGCAGTTACCCTGCCGCAGTTCCCTGCCATTGACAATATCGCCTCGGTGCAGATGGTTGACCTTCTGGGGAATGGCACGGCCTGCCTGGTCTGGTCGTCGCCCCTGCCAGGCGATGCTCACCGACCGATGCGTTACATTGCGCTGATGGAGGAAAAGCCGCATTTACTTATCGAAGTGAAGAATAACCTCGGCGCGAAAACAACCATACATTACGCGCCTTCGACAAAGTTCTATTTGAACGACAGGCGGGATGGCAAACCGTGGATCACACGCCTGCCTTTCCCTGTGCATGTCCTGGAACGCGTAGAGACCTATGACCACATCAGCCGAAATCGTTTTGTGACGCGTTATGTCTATCATCACGGATACTTCGATGGCGAAGAGCGCGAGTTTCGCGGCTTTGGCATGGTGGAACAATGGGATACAGAGGAGATTGGTACTCTGGCAGCATCAGGATCGATCGCCAACGATGACACAAACTGGGATGCGGCTTCGTATATTCCACCTGCTTACACACGCACATGGTTCCATACAGGAGCCTATATCGAAGATGGAAACATATCCAAACAATTCGAACACGAATATTATCGCGAGGGGGATCCGAGTTTGGGCGAGGGAGATTTGACCGATGCCCAGTTTCAAAGCATTTTGCTGCCCGATACGGTGTTGCCAGATGATTTGACTGCTGAAGAAACTCGCGAGACTTGCCGGTCGCTCAAAGGTGCAATCTTGAGGCAGGAAATCTATGCCCTCGACAAGAAACCTGATGGAACACCAACTGAGAAATCGGACAGACCTTACAGCATCTCAGAGCGCAACTACACCATCAAGCGGCTCCAACCGAAGGGAATCAATAAACATGCTGTCTTCCTCACGCATGCCCGCGAGCAGATGGATGTTCACTACGAACGCACTTTGGTGAATGTGGATGGCAAACAACGCGCCGACCCGCGCGGGAGTCATGCCATGACCCTGGAAGTGGATGACTTCGGAAATATATTACGCGCGCTCGCCATCGGCTATCGGCGACACGATTTTCCGGGTGTGGTTGTGTCCGAACAAAAAGAAACGCATATAACTCTCACGGCCAATCGCTTTGCGAATCGGCCCGATGAGGCGGACTGGTATCGAATCGGCTTACCAGTGGAAACCCGCACCTATGAGATCGTGAAACCGCCGGAGCCAACGATACATGACATATTGGTTCAATTGTTCAAGTTCGAGCAGATGGTCACGCTCACGAACGGGTTATTCCCATTGGATCTGGATAACCCTGATGAAAGCAAAGTATGGCCCTATGAAAAATGGGATTGGCGTAACAACCCATCCAATGCACCCGCTGAAACACGGCTGCGTTTGATCGAGCATGTCCGCACGTTGTATCGAAAAGATGATTTGACCGCATTCCCGCCACTCGGCGATATTGAGTCGCTGGCACTGCCTGGTAAGAGTTATAAGCTTGCCTTCACGCCGGGGCTTCTTGCACAGACCTATGGTGGCGCGCGGGTAGCAAACCAAATGCTGGCTGATGATGGCCATTATTTTCAGGAAGAAGGTGATACGAACTGGTGGATTCCCTCCGGGCAGATCTTCCTTTCACCGGACACGAACGATTTGCCGCAACAGGAACTTGCGTACGCACGCGCCCATTTCTTCCTGCCGCATCGTCATCGCGATCCGTTTCATACCGATGCGGTCCGCACAGAGACAATCATTCGCTTTGATACGCACAACCTGTTGATACGAGAGACACGCGATGCTCTTGAAAATGCAGTGATCGCAGATAACGATTATCGCGTGCTGCAGCCTTATCAGGTCACGGACCCGAACGGCAACCGCGCGCAAGCCACATTTAATGCGCTGGGCATGGTGACTGCGACTGCAATCATGGGCAAAGCAGGAGAGGACAAGGGAGACTTTATTGATAATACCTTTGAGCTCGATCCCACTCTCCCGCAACTACAGGCCTTCATAAAAGACCCGCGCGGGAACGCGCAGGGATTATTGAAAACAGCCAGCACACGCATCCTCTATGATCTCGACCGGTACCAACGCTGTGGTCAGCCGCTGTTCGCGGCGATCTTGGCGCGTGAGATTCATTCAAGGGATTCGGGCGGAGACAATTCGCCCATTCAGATTCGCTTCGGGTATTCGGATGGCTTTGGGCGCGAGATCCAGACCAAGGTCCAGGCAGAGGTGGGCGAGGCTCCACAGCGCGCGGCAGATGTCCTACTTCCATCAGGCGATATCAAGCCAGGCGATCTCCTGCGCGATGTCAATGGAAAAATCATTCGGGCAAATTCCGGACGACGCTGCGTCGGCACGGGACGGACAGTCTATAACAACAAGGGCAAGCCGATCAAGAAGTACGAACCGTTTTTCAGCAGTACGCATCTATATGAACCCGAAGCGGATATGACCGACACTGGCGCGACGCCAATCCTGTTCTATGATCCGCTCGAGCGCGTTATCGCTACACTGCATCCGAATCACAGTTGGGAGAAGGTGGTCTTTGACCCGTGGCAGCAGGCAACCTATGATGTGAATGACACGGTCACGTTCGATCCCAAAACGGATGCGGATGTCGGCTCGTTCTTCAGCCATTTGCCAGATGCAGATTACAAGCCGACTTGGTATGAGAAGCGTATCAGTGGAGGGATGGACAGTGAGGAAAAGAGCGCCGCAAAGAAAGCCGCGCGCCACGCGGACACACCGACTGTTGCACACTTCGATTCACTAGGCAGGACCTTCCTCACTGTCGCGCACAACAAATTCGAGCGGAATAACGCGGTCGTTGAGGAAAAGTATCCGACGCGCATTGTGTTTGATATTGAAGGCAATCAACGCGAAGTGATTGACGCCAAAGAGCGCGTCGTCACGCGCTATGACTACGACCTGCTCGGCACGCAGATTCACTCGATCAGCATGGATGCGGGCGAACGCTGGGCCCTGGGTGATGTGACAGGCAAGCCGCTCTACACCTGGGACAGCCGCGGCTTTATGCGGCGGATGATCTATGATGAGTTGCAGCGACCTACGGAACTCTTTGTCACTGAAAACAACGTTAGGCGTTTGGCAGAACGCACGGTTTACGGCGAGGCGCAGGGCGATGCAAATAATCACAGGACGCGTACCTATCAGGTCTTCGATGGCGCAGGTGTGGTCACCAATGCAGCCTACGACTTCAAGGGGTACCTGTTACGCGGGGAGCGCCAGCTCCTTCAGAACTACAAGGACGAAGTGGATTGGAGCCAGTCTCCCTCGCTTGAAAGCGAGACTTTCACCAGCAGCACGACATACGACGCGTTGAATCGTCCCGTGACTTTGACTACGCCTGATAATAGCGTGATCAAACCAAACTATAACGAAGCCAACCTGTTGGAGCAGTTGCACGTCAACCTGCGCGGTGCGGGAACGGAGACGCCATTCGTCACCAACATAGACTATAACGCGAGGGGCCAGCGCGATTTGATTGAATATGGAAACGGTGCGCGTACTGATTACGAATACGACGAGCAGACCTTCCGCTTGAAGCGCCTCATCACGACACGCCTGACAGACAACAAGCGTCTACAAGATTTGAGCTACACCTACGATCCAGTCGGAAATATCACTGCCATTCAAGACGACGCACAACAGACGATCTTCTTCAACAATCAAGTGGTGAGGGCCAGCGCTGAGTACATTTACGATGCACTTTATCGCCTCATCAGCGCGGATGGACGCGAACACATCGGGCAAAATACGAACGCACAAGTTGACCATGACGACTCGCCGCGTATGAACCGACCCTTGCCCACCGATGGACAGGCGATGCGCAATTATCGCGAGAATTACGAATACGACGCGGTCGGCAATATTCTCAACATGATCCATCAAGCCGCTGATGGAGATTGGACGCGCCGCTACCAATACGCAGATGACAGCAACCGCCTCTTCAGCACCAGCCTGCCTGGTGACCCCGATGCGGGGCCGTATTCAGCTAAGTATCAATACGACGAGCATGGCAATATGAAAGCAATGCCGCACTTGCGCGTGATGGAATGGGACTTCAAAGGCCAACTGCACGTCACACAACAGCAGACAGTCACCAATGGCTCGGGTGAACGAACCTATTACGTGTATGATGCTTCGGGGCAGCGCGCCCGCAAAGTGACCGAACGTACGGACGGCTCGCGCAAGGAAGAGCGCATTTGTCTGGGCGGCTTTGAGATTTATCGCAAATACAATGGCGCGACAGCAGCAGTTGATCTTGAACGCGAAACCTTGCACATCATGGACGACAAACAACGCATCGCACTCATTGAAACGCGTACGCAAGGCAACGACCCTGCGCCACAACAACTCATTCGTTATCAATTTGTCAACCATCTTGGCTCGGAGAGTTTGGAGTTGGATGAAAGCGCGGCGGCGATCTCTTACGAGGAATATTATCCTTACGGAAGCACATCGTATCAGGCAGTGCATAGTGGCATTATGGTGAGCTTGAAGCGGTATCGCTTCACAAGCAAGGAGCGCGATGAAGAGAGCGGACTGTATTACCATGGGGCACGCTATTTCGCGCCGTGGTTAGGGAGGTGGGCAAGTTGTGATCCAGCAGAAATGGTAGTTGGACAAGGTCATTATCCATATGCCAGAAATAACCCTTTGCGGTTCATTGACTCCCTGGGATTACAGGCCGAGGATCCAAGCAGCCCCCCTGACTTCATGGGTGATACACCGGCGCTGATCACATGGAAAGCCGAAACTTCACCAATAGCTCCACTTGGCTCACGTAGTTCGAGATTCTTACTTAATGCGCGCGTCTCTGAAAAAATCTGGCATTCTGAACCCCGATTTTTTCTGGGGCAACCGACATATGGTTGGCGTTCTGAATTTCTTGCGACAGTAGGAGCGACAATACCAGTCTCCAAGAAAAAGGATATCAACATCGAATATGGCTATGGCTTGTTCGATGCTGACCCCAGTGGTCCCTTGGCAAGAATCGAGAAACAGCAAATGGGGGTAATCTCGATATCCGGAAAGCACCTACGCTTTTCAACCTGGAACGACGTCCTTGCACCTAATTTTCTAGGTCATCCTCCTGGCTATGATATGACCGATCAAGCAAAAACTGGCGGTGGCAGCTTATTCTTGAAACAGAATCGTTATCTGCCGTTTGGTTGGAGTTTGGAGGAGGTAGGAGTCGTTGTTGCTGTCGGGACGGACATACCTCACCGTGCCCATACGACGATAGAGAAGGGGAACGCACCCTTTTCCTTGCGCGCGCCTTTTGGAAACGTGCGATCTCTAAGCAGAGAAACATATGTTACAGATCCAAATCTATCTCGCGGGGATTTATTTTTGAGTGCTAATTTTCGGAATCGCACAGGGCTGCAAGTTAGGGGGGTTATGGGAATTAACAGCGCCACCGTGCAGGACACATTTCAGGGTCAATTGATCCATTATGAGTTCATGAAATTAAGTATTCCTGGGTTGAAACGTGGAGGGGATCCAATTCCAAGATTTTCCAACAGGGGCCAGCAAGAACCCTTTATAGGCATAACTATCAGCTACCAAAATGTTCCAAAAAATTGATACAAAAGAGGTCCGCTATGAAACCATCAACAGAAGATACACAACCCAGAAAGAGTCATTCATCACAAGTCACTCGTTGCTCCAATTACGGGCAGCCGCTGCTGGCACGAGAGGCAGTCATATGAGAACGGATAATGGAAAAGCCTTAGCCACCAAACACTGAAACTCCATAAAAATCTCAGCAAAGAGAAGAGCCACCATGCAACCATCACTTGGAAATTCCCAATCCAAAAAGAATCACGAATCTCGAGTTATACGCTGCCCGAATTGCGGGCACCATAATCCTTCCGGCCAAAAGTTTTGCGGCACTTGCGGGAGTTCGCTGCAAGAGCAAATTGCAACACAGCATAACGTCAGCGCTCCAGTGGCCCTCATGGCGAAGTCCCATAGGCAGTCAAAACGCATACCTGTTGCCATTAGCGTGGCAATCATTACAGTTATCGGCACGATCATTGTCGCGGTAATCAATCTAGTTCATCCACTGATCAATAGTACCAGTTCTGGTTCTGGAGAGATCACCATCATTGCACATGTCACCAATCTAGATGACAACACCGCCATAGTCAATGCTCAGGTGCTTGTTCTCGCCAAGGGAGTTTCCTATATCGCCTATACAGATACGCAGGGCATCGCGGCATTTACGATTGACCAGCCGGAGAAGGGAAATACACAGGTGTTTGTTCAGGCTGCCCAGTATGTTGCTTATGATGCGAATGTTCCACTCGAGGGAGATCAAAATTTTGATATTCCGTTAACGCCTGAAGGCAGCGGCGATCATCACGTTATTGTGCGTGTGGTTGATAACAACACAGGAGCGCCTCTCGATGGCGCCTCCGTCGTTCTAACAGAGAATGGAAGTATCTTCAGCCAGCCAACAGATTCCAACGGGATTGTAAAATTCGTTGTGCCATTTACCAGCAGTTTGCTTGATGCGCAAATCCAGGTCAGCACAACAAGTTTCAAGACCAATCAACAGAACGTCACCTTGCGGCCTGAAATGGTTCAAGACATTCGTCTCGACCGTTCTGCAAACACATTTCAGGTTGCTGATTTCCAACCTTCTGGATCGATATCTGCTGTTTCTGCCGACCCGAGAACGATCACATATGGTCAATCGCTGGCGGGCGTCATCACCGCACCTGGGCAGGTAAATGTTTACACCTTTCAAGGAAAGGTCAATGACGCTATTTTAATCAGACTAACACCAACAACTCCAAACATGTTCGCGACAATCCGCTTGTTTGGATCAGACGGTAAGGAACTGACTTATGGTAATGGGGCTGCCAGTAGCTTCAATGTGACCTTTACTCTGCCAACGTCAGATATCTATAAATTTACTGTTGAAATGGGCAGTCTAGGGTCAACTACTGGCGCGTATGGGTTGAGTCTCCAAAAGACAAATTAGTTCGCGTTTAATACAACGGAAGCCAGTGGCTTCAAAAGTACCGCCTGCTGAAATTGAACGGAGGTAGACCATGAAAAAGCTGAAACACAATAGCAGAGACTTGACGACCAAGATGCGCGGCGAAGATGTCAGATTGCTCCAGGACAAATTGCGACAGTTGGGATTCATTGTCGACGATAAAGGTGCGAGCTTTGGCAAATCCACGGAACAGGCGGTCAAGGATTTTCAAACTCAACACGGCCTGCCGCCAACAGGCATTGTGGATGCCGAGACCGCGAAACAAATGGACGCAATGCTTAGCAGGCTGTCCTCCTCAGGCGGAACCAAGCCACCTCCTCCTGAGCCAGAGCCACTGCCGATCCGGATTAGCATTCACGGCCAGGTGCGCCAGGCGGACGGCACACCTTTCCCCAGCGTCGATGTACGCGCCATCGATAAAGGTTTGATCGGTCAAAAGGAGCTGGGCAGGACGAAGACAGACAGTGATGGGCAATATACCATTACGTATGAACCGAGCGCAGTCCTGAGTGGCAAAGGCGGCATGGCAGATCTGATCGTCCAGGTCCTGGATAAAGCCGGTGAAGTGCTCGTCTCATCACAAACCATATTTAATGTGCAACAAGATCAGACCGTGGATTTGATGGTCGGTGGCGATATCTATAAAGGTCCAACGCGCTTCGATCAAGATACAGAGGTTCTGTCGCCATTACTGGATAAGACTCAACTCGGAGGTCTGACAAAGGACCAGATCGCGTTTCTTTCAGAAAAGACCGGGATCGATCAGCAGGAAATCACCTGGCTAAGTGTCGCAGAGCGGCTGTCGAAGGAAGCCAACCGTTCCGACCTTTCGCCTGATGTATTCTATGCTTTCTGCCGCGAAGGATTGCCGACGGATTTGCCCTCCCTGCTCACGCAAAGCCCACAGGTGCAACGCGCTGCGCTCGAGTCTGCACTGGAGAAGAACCTCATCCCGCTCGGTCAACGACCCAAGCTGGATCAAATCATGACAGCACTATCTGAAGCGATTGTGGATCAGGCATTCCAATCTCCAGGCGAGGGTCGTGCTCCACTCAGCGACTTGTTGGGCACTGTCATCAAAGATCAAACCAATGATCGAACAAACATGAGAACCTTCCTGAAACTGTATGTGAATCGCACAGGAACGATTGAAGAATTCTGGACGAGTTTGCGAACGAACGATGTCTTCAAAGATCAGGTTGATAACATCCAGTTGACCCTGCAACTCGGCATGCTGACCCAGAATCACGTGCCTCTGGTGGAGGAGCTACAGCGCAGCATGTTGGGACCTGTAGCGGGCCCTAAAACTTCCCTGCGCGACCTGGCGAAAAAGGATGAAGAAGATTGGAAGAGCCTGATGAATAGGCAAGTCAATGGGAAGGTCATTGGGTTTCCACCCGGCGTGCCGGGCAAGGATGATGCCGAGCAGCGGGATAACTATGCGCGGATCATGGCGCGCATGCTAGCGGATGCCTTCCCCAAGACCGCGATTGCAGGACGGATCGCAAAAGACAATCTGCCGAATAATACCGATTGGCAGACATTCTTTGATAACAACCCGGCCTTTGAATTCGACAAAACTTACATTGAAGCTTACCTGAAACAAAATCCCGACGCTCTGAAAGGGACAAGCGCAGGCTTCAAAAACCAGCTCAAAGCCATGCAACGCGTGTTCAAGCTAACGCCCGATTACAATGAGATGAAAATATTGCTGGATGATGGTCTGCACTCAGCCCAGTCCATCATGCGCATGGGGCAATCTATTTTCATCAACAAATACAGCGCGGCATTGAGTGCCCCGCGTGCCAGGGCGATTTACGAGAACGCCTCCTGCATCACCGCGATGGCATTGAACCTGTACGGGCGCTTTGGAAGCTTCAACACGATTGGGATGCAGGTGTTGCCAAAGTACACTTCGCCAAACGGGAATAGCGCGCGTGCGCTGACCGAGTCAACCGGGACCGATGTCATTATCCCTGATTGGGAGACACTGTTCGGCTCTCTCGATCTGTGCGCCTGTGAGGATTGCCGCTCGATGTACAGCCCGGCAGCTTATCTGGTGGACATACTTAATTTCTTGAGCGATCGCAATCTGATCGATCATATCAACGATGATGGCAGTGTTGCGTTTCAACAAAGATCTGCAAAAGATGTTTTATTCGAACGCAGGCCTGACCTGGGCGAAATAGATCTAAACTGTGAGAACGCGTTCACGCTGTTGCCGTATGTGGACTTGCTGAATGAAGTGCTTGAAAACGCGGTCTCGCCGGGAACAGCGCAGCCGGCTCATGAGCGACAGACGAAGGCCACACTGGAGGATTTGGAGGCTAATCCACAATACCTAAATGTTGGTGCATACGACGAGGTTTTGAGCAAACAGGTATATCCCTGGGGATTGCCGTTTGATTTATGGTC
>NZ_JBXMTI010000011.1:0-12436 GCF_057083605.1 Candidatus Villigracilis sp.
CGATCGAAAATGTGCGCCAAGAGACAGAACCTGAACTTTGCGAGTCATTGGGTCGATAAGAAAGGATGCGAGATCCTCATAAACCGGGCCGCCTTCTTTCCAGTTTGGATCAAGAGCACCAACCGACCCATTCACGGTGACAAAAATATTCCCAAGGTGAAAATCATGATGCAAGGTTGAAACGGGAATTTGAACCAATTTGCTCGAACTGTAGACACGAAAAAATAGCTCACGAAGGGATGTCAGGCGCCTTCCAAGCATTTTTTCAAGAGATCCCAACTCAGCATTTAACAGATCCTCAATGGATAGGTCCTGCAAGGTTGTATAACGTCCCTCATGAAAAGAATCGTGTATGATTTTCAGCCAGGTCGCGGCAAGATACAGGTGCTTGTCAAATCTATTCCATTCCCGTTCATTACCTGTGAGAATCATCCATTTTTGGAGATAACTTTTCATCATGGAAATCTGAAGTTCTTCCATATAAATCGCATTGAAATCAAGAGAATATCCCATGGGCTGAATAGCAATCAGGTCCGGGTGGCCTGCTTTCCGAATGACATCCGCAATCGTATGCAAGACTTCATATTCCCTCTTTATATACTCTCCCAGATACCTTGACTGAATGGCCTCACTAATTGTCGTCATGCTTTCCAGATGAGGGATTTTTACAAACAATGGAGACTTTCTGCCGAGAGAATCCACTACCCAAAATCGAAAAATAAAAGAGTAACGGCGATCAAAACGGCGGGGGGGCTCCGGTGCAAGCTTAAAATCTATTCCCATTGCTGCCGGAATCAAGTTCTCCAAAGCGCGAGTCAACCTGGTGATAATCTGCTCATCACTCTCCGGCATGGATAGGCTTAACGAATCTCGATCCATGAAAGGATATTAATTCCGTGAACATCACGACCACCAAACGCCAAATTGATCGGAATCTGGCGTCTTAGGTCTAGAATCGAAACGCCAAGCAAATATTCCCCATCATCGATGTTGGATGGGATCGGCAGGGATTGGGAGATTTTATATTGAAAAGGCGTTTGATCCAAATTCAGTGCGGGCATCCAGGATGAAATATCTGCATCAAGCGGCACTGTTATCACGGATTCTCCATTCTTATTCAGCACGTGCGCATACAACTGAAACTCCTGTCCCATTTTCGGATAGCTGGGTGCGTATCCAACGTTCTGCCAAGTGAGACCAAGTTCAATCGAATCTTCGGTCACCTTCAAATCCGCCTCTTTTAAGAAATAGCGGTACCCAACTGACCGCATTAAATCTACGAGCACATCATTCGAAAACTTCCATTCATTGTCGTGAATGAGGGTGGCGTGGGCTTCCACGGTCAAGCTCTGGACTTCCTCAAGAGAAACATCTTCCGGTTTGCAAAGCTCAAATGCAACAGGAGCGGTCTTCCAAATTTTCAGGAGTTCGTCCCCCACCTTCTCCATTAATCGGTCAGTGTTCCAGCCAAGGCAATCAGACCGAAAACCAACATCCGCCCGGCGCGAATAAACATACTGGGTGGATTGAACAATTCCGGCGTAAGGCATCAGCAACTGTGTTTCCCGGAATCCATCATAAAAGTAGGAAACGGTTGAAATCGTCCCATCCACAGCGCGGCAGTCATGTACGTTATTTGTGCCGCCAATGAACATATCAGCTAGTCTTCTCCTTGCCTGCCCATCCAGAGTTTGAAAATTTTCCGGCAAGGCCTTTCCCCGCACATAATCTTCCTCCCAGGCTTCATCCCACTCAGTTTGCTCGTCACTCCAACTCCATTCGTTAAAATCCCCATACCCCGAAATGTCAATGAAAGCTATGTCTGGGTTGCCGTCGTATCGTCGTATAAGTTTTTCGACAAAGTCGGCCCACTCGTCTTGATATACGCAACTCGAATAATCCGGCTCCCCTGTTTCAAGGAGCCCTGCTCCTTCTTCAATCACCCAGGCGGGGACCATGTGTCCATCATAATCCTCGCCAACCATGGTATAGACACGAAAGGAAAATTGTTTTCCCGCTTCAACCGCTTCATTCAGTTGACTATCCAAAGGCGCCCAGTTGTAGACGCCCTCCTGAGGGTTTAAGAATTTCCAGCCGATAAGGCGGCGGTTTGAATAGAAAACCGTTTCCGGAAAGTCCGAAATTTCCGTCTTTTCAGGTCTATGCTGCCAGCCAATTCCAGGATTAGGCATGTAGTCATTCAATAAAACAGGAGTAACCACTATCGTCCCGTTTACAACCGTCGACGGGCCCGGCATGTCCGGTACCTTGTAATCCGAAGCCAATTCATTTCCCGACGAACTGCAGGCTGTGAGCACAAGCAAAAACACAATTGCAAAATACAGGCCTTTATGCAGAATCATATTTTGGCATTTTATTCGCTGGTACATCATCAAGGAAAAATCGCTTCCCGAAATCAATTATCGTTTTGTCCACCCTGACTGTATTTGAGAAATTGCCTCGAACCCGGAAAGCTTCGCGACAAAACGGGGAAAAGTATCGGAATGTCCAATAAAGATCCTTCGAATAGTGCGTGGATTTTTACGAACTGAACGTCGGGAGGTAGGACCCGCAAGGAGTGTAAACGCTGTTTCAAAACCAAGCTCTTTTACAATGTTCACTATGTCAACAGAAAAGTCGTCGCTTTGTCCGTTCGGGTAGGCAAAACTCCCTACTGGCAAGCCAGTTTCAGATTCTATTTTTTTTCTGGATATTTCCAGTTCCTCCCGGGCACTCCGCAAAGAAATGCTCGTCATAATGGGATGAGAAGCGGTATGGGCGCCCATCTCGATCCCGTTTTTTACAAGTTCCCGCACATGATCCCAGTTAAGATAAAGTCCGTCAAACGCCCCCATCGGAATCGTGACCTCCAGCGCGTCCGAGAGTCCTTTCATGGCTTCCGAGCGCTCGTCATTGGGAAAGCGCTTGACGCGATTGACCCAGCGGTTCAACACATGATCACGAACGGCCTTGCTTTCCCAGGAAGCAAAACCAATAATTGGTAGGTGTGCTGAAGTCTTTTCAGTCAAGAAAAAACAGTGAGCCGCATAATCCCAAACAAACGGGGTATTGCCGCCTATATAGTTTGTCGCCAGGAATATTGTGGCAGGCAAACCGTATTTTCGCAAAATCGGGAAAGCAACAGAAAAATTATCATAGTATCCGTCATCAAATGTGATCATGGCAGAATTAGGCCCTAAAATGGCATCTCCCCTTAACCAGGCTGCAAGATGCTCGCCGGAAATCACATGGTAATTTCTGTTCAAATACTCCATCTGCTGATCAAAAGATGCGGCATCAGCGCTGATATTTGGTTTGAATGTAGCCTCATCCATGAATTCTGCAACGCGGTGATAGTTAAGAATCGTAAGAGCACCCGGCATAAGATACCGTACACGCTCGAGCACTCCGGTTTTGAGCAAAATCTTCAACGGCCCTTCAAGGCGTTTCATTTGAGGCATTCTATACTCTTAAATTAACAGTGCCGTAAGGGACTGGCGCGCGCCTTAGAGCAACCACTCAGGAGGCTTTTTTGCGTAATCGCAGAGCCAGAACAACAACCGCAATCATCGCAAGAACAACTCCAGCCGAAATGTACAAAATTGTTCGGCGCATGGCTTCCTGCCTGGCCACAAAATCCTCTACTGGAGCAATGTTCTCCTCCTGGGATACCGTATCCGTTCCCAAGGTGGGCTCAACCCTTCCAGTACCCAAACCTGTTTTTGTGTCAACGACGATTGCCTTATCACCATCCAAGGTAATAAAATTACCGACAAAAGTCTCTCTTTTTTGCGGGTCAGTGAGGGCAGCGCTTGCGAACCCAAGACCCTCGCCAGTTGTACCGAATATCCCCAATACCACCTTATCGTCCCGCCACGGCGACAGGGCCAACTCAAGATATCCCAGTGCCTTCTGATCTGATATGCGGTAAATTACTTGTTGAGTCTCCAAAATGGCAACGTTCTGACCCGGTTCAAAGTAAGCCGGGAGGACTTCTTTTAGTTCTTGCTGCGAGACAATCGATAGATCAGCAGGAGTTCCAACTAGGATCAAATGATTCTCCTGATAATTTTCTGGTAGCTGAGAGTCGAAAAATGTTTCGGGTGCCATAATCGCTCCGGGTGTGAGCGCGCCCAGGCTATAGGCTAAATTAGCCGCTACGCCCCATGACGCCCGGTCATCCTCAGATAGCACAAAAGCGGTCGAACTAAATGTTGGATCGCCTGCAAAGGGAAATGGAAATGAGTTTATATTGTCCTCGGCAAACGGGGTATCTGACGCCGGCGTCAGTGGAAGATGAATCAATGAATCTGGATGAATTGTTGCCCATACGCCGGAGAAGGAAACCGTCAAACATTCATTGATTGGAATCAGACTGACCACAACTTCCAGTATGTTATACCCTGGACGGATCGCGCTTGGAGGGAGGTCGATTTTCGCTATCGATAGACCAGTGTTTTCCGCGAAAAATTTAACGCTCCCAATTAAATTTTCGTTCATATATACAACAATTCCCGACGTGTCAGGATCGGCCAGTACAGAATTGGTATATCGCAATTCAAGATATGGGCCCTCCGCAGGAAGCTGGCCCTGGGGTATTACGAATTCATATGCGAGATAATTCTCACCCAGATCATTGACTGTAACGAAATCCTGCCCAAGGTCGGCAAATGTAAAATCGGTAGTGGAAATCTGAACGGCGCCAGGTACCAACACTCCAGGTCCCGATAGAGCGTTAACCTGCCTAACCACAGAATAGGTGGGCAGTAAACCGGTTTGAATATTGCCGGTTGATAACGCCTGAGCAGCCTTTACCACGCTTTGATCTGTATTTCCACTTACCATCAAAACTGTTTTTGTCGGATTCCATGGTGATGTGATCATTTGTAAAACGCCATCATCCTGACTCACTTCAGAGGCTGAAAATCCGCTGTTACTGAACTGAAGAGGCGCATTCACGTTTTGGATGATAGAAAATGACGATGGCTTGCCAACAAAGATCAAGTTGGAGTTTTCAAGCGCTTCATTGGATAACTGATCTTCTGTTATCATTTTTATGGGAAGCCGGCCGAATGTCATTCTTCCAAAAGTTCCCATAATCGTCAAGCCAGCCTGTACTTCGTCTGAAGTGGGGGATGTCGGTAGGACTGCAAAAACTGGATCCAGTGTCTTGGCGCGTTCCTGAAAGATCGGCCATGGCAGGCGATGCAAGTTCAAATTAGGAGGTGTCTCCTCATACGTGAGATTGACCTCGGAATTCGGACTAATAACAACAGTTGTTTTATGAAATTCCAAATCGCAATCAATGGCTGCATCAAGGAAGAAAGAAATTTTGTGCCAGCCAGTATCCTGGGGAGAGGTAAGATCAGCAAGAGCGATCGGAATCGTATAGGTAATACCTTCGCCCCTGGTTAATGGGATGCTCTCCTGCAACTTGTCATTAAAGTACACTTCAAGGACACCACCCAGATAATCGTTAGCAGCATCCAGGGTCCCTTCCGTGGATGTGGCCGCTCCGTCCGCACCCACAATATAAGTGGTTATTTCAAGCCATAGAGTGGATTCGTCGCGCAGGGCCCAGGATGGAGGAAGATCGAAACGAATACTATCAGCGTCATAGGGTCCCCGCAAGATTATGTCTGACTCCAAGCCAAGATCTCTAAAAGTCAAGCCTGCCTCCAAGGCCGATACAGAGGCCTGGACAGGTACCACATACATCGTCAAAACGGCGAGCAATAATAGGAAGGTAAGGGGTTTTGCTGTTTTCATTACGAAATTGTGCCTGCTTAAGGGCACGTCTCCTTTCAAATATTCAGCTACGGTCGTGCAGCCTTGTTCCATAGTACGGTTTGTGTGGATGAAAAATAACGATATAACCCTATCAACGCGGCCAGGTTGCTGTTGACAAGGAATGTAGGAAGATACAAGATCCTTCCCAACATCCCGCCCGCCTTAAACCTTGTGCCTGTCGCAGCCAATAGATAAAATACTATCTGCCCAAGGAACAAAGCACTTCCATAAGGTTCCCCAAGAAACAAAAGAGCCGGATTGGTCGCACTACTTTCTGAGAACAGTGCGGCAAAATTGGCTCCCAAAGCCGCTATCATGGCAAAAGGTACAAGAGGCCTCAGATATTTATGTGAAATAATCTGCCAAACGGCGGCGGGGTTTGAAAAAGGGAGCATTCTCCAACCTAAAAACATAGCTTGATAACGTCCCGCAACCATTCTCGCCCGCCTCTCAATTTCACCCTGCTCCGACTTTGCAACAGGATGGGAAGAGCGTGCCTCGGGCGCATAAACTACCCGGTATCCCTGTTTCATAACGCCTAGAGCCATGTAAAAGTCATCATTTATGATATGGGAAGGAGGAGGCATGAACAGACTTTTTCGAATTGCCAATAAATCACCGGCCACGCCAACACAACTGCCAAACTTTGTCTCGCTGTTTTTTATGAATTCCTCATATTTCCAGTACAAACCTTCCGCCTTCCCAAGAATACTGGCACCAATCACATCCCTTCCCCCGGATACCGCCCCCACCAACGGGTCGGCGAAATATTTGGCAATTTCGATCAATGCATTTGGCGGATAAAAATTATCGGCATCCGAAAATAACAAAACTTCACCCCGAGCCTGTTTGAAAGCGTCATTCAAAGCAGATAACTTACCTCGCCGTTGGGGGAAAGAAACCAACTCAACGCCTCTATCGGCGTATGTTTTCACAATCTCAACTGTCTCATCGATAGACCCGTCATCAGCAACAAGGAGTTGAAGTCTGTGTTTCGGGTAATCAAGGGCAAAACAATTCTCCAATTTTTGCTCAATCACCTTTTCCTCATTGTGGGCGGCAAAAATCAGGGTTATCACTGGTGTAAATCCATCCGAGAATCTCAGTGGTTTACCAAGCCTCGCCAAAAGAAATATGAGCACAGGATAGCCAATATACACATAAACTACAAGCGCGATGCTTACCCAAAAAACAACGCCGAACATAACGTTAGTCTGCCCTATCAGCCAAAAAACTAACTGGATAATTACGACGGGCGTAATCCATTGCAAATGCAAGTCCAAGAATCAAGTAGAAAAATCGGGGAAATGCATTATGAATAAAGGCGGCAGCAGTAAGATACGCAAACAGACTGGCAAACAGTCCGGTAGCCATACAGGCATAATCCGTTTGACCAGTGGCAAGAAATATATTTCTGGCGTTTAAGATTGAGCGGAAGGCTGCGGTCAAGAGCCCAATAAACACAATAAATCCGATCAAACCCATTTCAGCAGCTACTTCCAGGAACATGTTATGAGCCTCGCGTTCCGTGGCCACCAAGGCGATACCGAGCTTCTTCGAATAAATCGGGAAAAGGTATTTATAGCTATTTAACCCAACGCCAAACAACGGGTTTGCCTTAATCATTTCCAGGGCAGTTAGGTTTTCGCTCAACCTGCCTTGCAGTGAACGCTCTTCGATTCGCGAAGTGTTTTGAGGTGCAAAGAACGCTTTTAATGTAAACAGTCGATCAAGATAATTTGGAGGGAGAAAAAAGAATAGTACAACCATGGAAAAAATGATGACCGGCACATGCTTTCGCTTGGGGGGGTAAACAATGAACAGGACAAACAACCCCGCCAGCAATGCGAGCAATCCCCCCCGAGAATATGTCAGGATAATAGTGAGGATCGAAACTATCACACCCCACAGCGCAAACAGTCGCAAACGCCATTTCCGCTCGTGCAGGAAACGCTCCAGCGATATTGGCGCCAAAGCCACCATGATCTGCGCAAAAAAGTTTGGATCCTCCATCGGGCCGGTCGCGCGATAATCGTCGATTTCGCCGATAATCTGATGTTGCAGGCTGATGGCAAAGCCGCCATAAATATTATCAAAGGTGCCAGTAAAGTACTGGAACACGGTCAAGCTTCCTAAAAAAACGCCGACAGTGATCAGGGTCCAAATAGTGCGCCGAAAAGCCTGGTTGGTCTGAAGAAGAATCACAACGACAAGTGCAATTATTGTGTCCTTCGCATCATCTAGCAGTCGGGCTAAAACACGGTCGGGAACAGGGGAGTAAATCAGGGACGCAATTCCGGTCAAGCTCAAAAGTCCAAAAAGAAGAGCCGGGTATTCCCAGCCGGTTGGGCGTTCACGAAAAATTACCCAACGAAGGAGGATCGAAAAAATAAGAATAACCAAAAAAGGTTTCGCAAAAGAAGGAAGGCCCTGATACTGAATTGCTATATCAGAAAAGCGCGTGTATGAAATAAAAATTAACACGACCAACCCGAATTCGACATAGAGCAGGGACAGAAAAAGCACAACAATACCAAGAAGTCCCATCATTATGTAATATGGCTGGCCGAATATGACAACCAGCACTCCCGCCGCAACTCCCAAAACAACGGCAAGAGGCGTAAAAACAGTCTGCATTTGCGCCAGCCAGGTTCGAAGACCAGGCTTTGCCGAAGTTAACAATTGAGTAGTAGCCATAACGAGAGTCTTTTCAACCTGCCTGATTAGATTGGTTCTGTAGCCTTTAAGAGGTACATGCCTCCATCGGTCTTCGCGATCTCCAGCGCCCAATTGGTGTTCTCAATGAAAGATTCCACAGTATCGCCAACACGATATTCGGCAATACCGATCCTTGGCATCAGATAAAGATCCTCTCCGGAAACGTCAACAATAATCGGGACCGAAAGTGCCGCCTGAACGCGACTCATCGTATTCCAGGCAGCCTGGCCTGATGTATCGGACAGTAAAACTGAAAAATCCATATCATCCCACCTTCCAACCAAATCATTACCCCGCAATTGATTCTTAAGAACCTGTGATACATGCCGAAGAATGTTTTGCAAGGTTGGCTGGGGCAATACTTGTAAATAATCCCGCAAGCCCTCCAAGTGGACATAGCATAAACAAAGGTCGTTAACTGGGGCAAATGCAACATCTCTTAAAGTCTCAAGGAAATAAGTTCTTTTGAGCGCTAGGGATGCTTCATCGTATTTCCTTTGTTCAAGGAAGTTGACAAGGGGAGTGCGAAGCAATTCCCGCACTAAAGCCAATCCAATACCCAAAGTCAGGCCCACAACGAGCGCAACGCCTGCGTCGCGTAATGGTTGAGGCGAAATTGGCTCAGTAGGTATCGAGGCGGGATCCAAAAGCCCCATATCATATATTTGATATAAATTCTCAACGTAAGAGACCGCATTTTGCCCCACGGTCGCAGCCAACCTGACTACTATCTCGGGATCAGATCCTGTAATAGTAAAGTCAATGATATTCGTTTCAGGAAAAACGACCGCCGAATAGGTATACTCTGCCAGTTGAGCGTCAGTATAGCCCATTGACTGAATTGTTTCACTAAAAATTCTGGGGCTATTAAGCACCTCCGCATAAGTAGTAATAATGGTGCGCTTATCGAGGGTATCAAGACTATAGATCAAGTTATAGTCGACCTCTCCTCCACCCAAGTACGAGGGGTTTGGAGAAACAATATACCTTGTGGAGGAGGTATAGATCGGCGTGGTTGAGTAAGCAGAAACAAGCGCCGCAAGCACAGCCGACAATCCGGTTAGTGCAACAACCCACCAACTGCGCTGAATCATTCGTAAGTACAACTTAATTTCCATGTATTAGCACCTTTTTCCTAACAAAATTGCAAGGTTTCAAGTAGTATTATACAC
This sequence comes from Candidatus Villigracilis sp., assembly GCF_057083605.1. NCBI lineage: Bacteria > Bacillati > Chloroflexota > Anaerolineae > Anaerolineales > Candidatus Villigracilaceae > Candidatus Villigracilis > Candidatus Villigracilis sp. The sequence goes on from NZ_JBXMTI010000011.1 coordinate 9,681, forward strand.
TTATTTAGTTTCAAAAGAAGTTAAAAAGGGGTCGTTAACATTTCACATTAATTACATTTAAGCGTCCGCAAACTTGGAGTGTTTAATCGTTGCTGTCACTAGGAAGCGGGTTTTCGTCCCCCCAATACTCTTGGGGTGCAACCGTGGAATGAATAACGCTTGCTGTTTTTTATGGTTTGCGTCCAAATTCTTGGGCCAAAATTTCTTAATTCTTGCCCCGAGCATTTGGGTCAATCACTTCTTTCATGATGTCAAGCAAAGGGGCAACTCGTTTTTCCCATGTGAACTCAGCCGCAAGTTTGGCTCCCGCGGCTCCAAGCGCTCTTCGCAATCCAGGATCAGAAGCCAGTTTTTCCAATGCCTGTGACATCTCGTATATGTTTTCAGGCTCGAACAGATAAGCATTCACACCGTGCGTTACAATCTCTGTAATGGTAGGCTGATCAGGAGCCACCACTGCTTTCCCAAGCGCCATATATTCATATACCTTCATTGGGTTGCCATAATTATTCGTGGCGGGCATTATGGTAATATCGCCAGATGCCACATAGGAAGGCACATCTTCATATGGTATCCTACCCGTAAAAGTAACTTTGTCCATTAAATTGAGTTGCACCGCCAATGCTTCACATTCCCTGAAAGTCTGCCCATCCCCCACAAGAAGCAAATGCATTTTTTGAACCGTCTTCAATTGCCGAAAGGCCCTTAGCAGCAGATCCACTCGATGGTAGTGCTGAAAGGAACCCACAAAGACTAACACTAATGTATCATCGGGGATGTCGTATTGTTTTCGACGGATACTCCCTCCCATATTCAGGTGAAAGTAATTTTGATCGATACCGTTTTCCACCGTAATCACTTTCCCGGGCGGAACACCTTCATCCAGCAGGTAATGATGTAAAGTGTTATTAACCGCAACGAGCAATCTGGCGTGACCGGTCACCTCACGATGTATCCTGCGCGCAAAATGTTTTAATCCAACTCCATACTGTTGTTCCTCCTCCCAGGCTGGTGCACAATCGTCGAGGACCAGAGGTACGCCAGTCTGTTCCGAAGCAATCTTCCCAGCCAGACTAAAGGCAATGTGTGTTTCCAAGATCACGTCAGGCTTGTCTTTATGAACGGCCTCTATTAAGCGTTTTGCATATCCCCGGCCATACCTGATACGAGCCGCGTCGCGAATTACCATGGCAAGTGAGCGTGGAAGGATGCGTTTAATTACTCCACGATAAAACCCCACCGAGGTTTGTGAAGTTTTCCCAGCAGCCGCCTCGATACGAATCACTTCATTTCCAAGATTCTGGAGGGCATTGGTAATGGCGGTGGCACGAATCACGTGGCCCGCCTGATGAGTACCCAAGCGATCTGCTGGATGAGGCAAACTGTAAAGAATTTTCATGAGGTGCCTGCAATTACTTTTTCATAGAGTGCAATAGTCTCTTTTGCCTGTTTTTCGAGATTAAATGTTTTTGATACGTGCTTGCGAGCCGACGCTCCCATCTTGGATCCCAAATCCGGGGAAAGCAATATCTCAGAAGTGCGATTTGCAAGAGCATTCGAGTCTCCAGGAGCGATGATATAACCGCTTTCGCCATCCTGGACAATCTCTGCCGTCCCACCCACATTTGTAGCAACAACAGGAACTGCTGCGGCTCCGGCTTCAATCAAGACTGTGGGAAGTGCCTCACTCCATGAGGCCTGGATTAATATATCACTTGCGCCAAGAAGCTGGGGAATATCCATTCTCTGCCCCAAGAAATCAACTGCGTCATCCAAAGGTGCAGCCTGAAATCGTAATTCACTTTCAAGTTTGCCACTGCCGACAAGCTTCACTTGAAAATCAGGTATAACTCTTCTAATTTTTGGAATCGCATCAAAGAGCACTTCAAAGCCTTTGCCCGAACGCATCACAGAAATAAAGATGGCAATGGGGCGTTTCACATCCCATCCCAATTCTGCGCGAAACTCATTTCGATGCTTGCCAGTATCAAACTTCTCAAAATCAATACCATTATAAATCGTATGAATTCTATCCAACGGCACGCCCGCCTGCCTGGAAAAGTGCTGACGCACTACTTCAGAAACCGCAACAACCCCATTAACACCGTAACGAGCAGACCAAAATACCATCCTCGCCCGCACCTTTTTTTTCCATGTGATGGCTGGCTCATCCAATACATGGCGCGTCAATAATGACGGAACCCCAAATAAACGGCGCGCCAATCCAGCATAGATAATCGTATCCTGATCCTGAGCATGGACAAGATCAATCTTGTTCTCGTGCAACAATTTGGCAAATCTGCGAATTGCAGCAACATCCGTCATGCGCCGCGCGTTAAGATTAAAACGCTCAATGCCCGTACGTGAAAAGACCTCAGCTAATGGGCTGTCACGTCGTTTATTTAAGGTAGTCCCGCCCGAAGCGCTGCTGGTGGCGTCGCGCTACCGCCCCGTGCTGCTGGAGCCGGACGTGTGGATCGACCCGGCGCGTCTGGGCGCGCGCGCGTCCGCCGCCGGCTGGCTGGTGCTCTTGCCGGCAACCGCCGGCCCGCCGCCTGGCGACGTCGCGGCCGTGGCCAGCCAGGACGCCTTCTGGCGCGCGCTCGACGCCGCGCTCGGCCCGCCGCCGCGCGACCCCGAGACCCTGCGCACGCTGCTCTGGGCGCACTATGCGCTGGCGCGCTGGGCGCTGGGCGCCGGCCGCCCCGCCCTCGCCACGGCCGAGGCCGGTCGCGCGCTCGCGCTCGCCCCCGACG
>NZ_JBXMTI010000012.1:0-68962 GCF_057083605.1 Candidatus Villigracilis sp.
AACCTTTTTATTTTCCACAGATATGTTTCTTTTAACTGCATTTACCTGGCTTTCAACCCGTTCAGGATTCGATTGCAGCGACTTCTCTATATAGGCCACCTCTTCATCTGTTAATCCACTTCCATCGATCTGCGGCGAAATTTCCTGCACAGGGTCGAGATGATCTATGAAATGATATCCGCCTGGGGAAACAAATACATTTGCATTTGATAATCGATATTTGGGCGAACCGCTTGTGGCGTGCTTTAACTCGTCAATATTTTCCATCTAATCAACCTTTGAATTTTTCTGTATGCAACTCTGGAGTCGGACAGCTCACTGCCCTGTGGGTGCTGTCCGTGTTAAAAGTGTCTCTTCGTATTACAAATGCCTCAAATAAGCATCCGGGTCGTTCAAAAATGCTTTTGTAAATGTGACATGCTCCAATTCATCATAATTGACATTGCTGATTTTGCCGTTCTCGAAGCTCAATATCTGCGCTTCTGGAAAAGCCATAATAATGGGTGAGTGAGTGGCGATAATAAACTGAGAATCTTCCGCCACCATTTGTTTGAGTGCGGCCAAAAATACCAGTTGGCGGATCGGCGAGAGCGGCGCTTCGGGTTCGTCCAACAAATATAAGCCGTTTGGTACAAAGCGTGATTGGAACAAAGCCAAAAAACCTTCGCCGTGCGAGTGCGTATCCAGGCCGTCTTGATAGCGGCGTTGGAGCGCGTTGATTTCATTTGCGTGTGGCATCTTTGCCAGGTCTTTTGCGAATTTTGAACGCCCTACATATTCCTTGTCTACATTTCTCAAATCATTTTCAAGTTCCTGGCGCGTTTGCGCAATGAGTTTGGCATACCCAAAAAAATCTTCTGCGCGTAAAAAGAATCCTTTGTGTGTACGCTTTGTCCACGCGAGGCGTAGATATTGTGCCAGCTTGCGAACGTGTGTCAGCGAAGGGTCCGTTTTGACACTTTCACTGCCCACTGTGATCGAGCCGATGGCGCAGGCAATCGCTTCCATCAAGGTCGATTTGCCCGATCCATTTTCACCGACAAAAAAAGTTACAGGCGCATGAAACTCCATCTCCTCCAGCGCGCGGATAACGGGAACATTGAACGGAAAAATTTCTGCTTCACGGATTTCTTTTTTCTGAACCGAACGCAAATGGATCATTATTTGATTTTATCAAGGATGAGCGGAACGCTGTGCCTGTAATCGATATTTTCCTGTGAGACGTTCAACTTAAGGATTTTTGACTCAGGGATGGATTCCAGCCATTTATTGACATAACCCTCCAGCACCTCCGCATCTTCATTGGACACAATGTTGATTCTGTTTCGAGCAGCCAATCTTTGGCGGATGATGTGTGGGTCCGCTCGCAGGGCAACAAAAAGATCTGGGGGCGGGAGCAGGCTGCGGGTCAGGGCGTAGAGGCGGTAACACAGATCAAATTCCGCATCGTTGAGCAATCCACGTGTGTGAAAGAGGCGGGTGAATCCGTAGAAGTCCAGATCCAAACCGCCATCCATCAAGGCTGGCGTATCGCTGGTACGGAGTCCACGCTCCTGCTCGGCGCGGTAGAGCAGGTAATCCATTTGATTTGCAAGTGCATATTTTGCATCCTTTTTGAAGAGCGCCTGAAACGGTCTATTGTTATGCTCCTCGTAAGCAACCGCAAATTTCTCTTTTTGGCATAATGCGTGTACCAGGGTGGTTTTCCCCACACCGCTCGCTCCGACAATGACGATGAGTTTGTTCATAGTGTTATCCTATTGATTGCAGAATGCGGGCGCATCAAAGAAGTTGACGTTGGTGATGAACCAACCCTGATCTAAATTTTGAATGATAATGGTCTGCGGCAGAAGACGAGGGTCGACGGTTTGAACGAGTGCGCCATCTGAGCGGCGATAGATATTGGTGCTCCATACTTCGCAGGTGTCCACTTCGATCTGGCTGTTGTTGATAACGCGGATATCATCGATATAGCTTTTGTAAAAATCTATTTCAGAAATTTGAACAAGCCCCTGCTGGTTGAACGAAGAGATTTCAGCTTCAAGAATGGCGAAAATATCTCCGGCCATGATGGATGCGGCAATATCCGCATCACCCTGCCGATAGGCCTCGATCTGAAGTTGAATGGCTTCGGTGAGAAATTCGCTTACTTCTGTGTTTAATTCTGGCGGCACATCTGTGGCTTGGTCAGGGAAGAATGGATCGCTGCCCTGGGCTACTTCCTGTCCATCACTGACGCCGTCTTTGTCCATATCGGCGTCAAGTGGATTCATGCGGTAGTAGACTTCAACACCATCCCCAATTCCATCACCATCTGTATCTTTGTTTTTCGGGTCTGTGCCTGTTCGCAGAATTTCATCTTCATCAGAGATACCGTCTTTATCGCCATCTGTGTCTGCGCTTGGCGGAGGGGTTGCGCCTTGGGGTGGTGTTTCAGGAGATTCAGCAGGCTGTGCGGCCAGGCCATATAAAGATTGCACACCTGCAACATCATCCTGCCCAAGTGAACGATGCGGCCCGGAGTAGGATGGATACATAAGCGCATTGGGGTCGCTGCTGTGATCGAGGCCGAGGTTGTGTCCGATCTCATGCGCGGCGACGGTCAGCAAATCCACATTTTGGGTTTCGCTGTTTACCCATTTTTCAGCATCGTCAAAGTGCAGGAATACCTGCCTGTCACTGTATGGGTTGGGATAAGAAGCGTGTGCGAGGACATCGCCGGGCCCGTCGAAGGGATCTCCGTCACCGTGCTCGCCTTCGGCCCACCCGATGAGAATGTCTGCCTGAGCGGAGTCAGATACCTCGTTAAATGTGAGCGGGGTTTCATCTGCCCATAGCCTGAATGCCGCGCGGACAAGGTCACGCTCGGTATCGCCGCCGATTTTCCCCGTCCCATTAATGAAATAGAAATCGATGTTTGCCTTTCCCCATTGTGAGATGGCGCGGTATTTTAGAGCGGTCTGGTCTTCGTCACCGGCAGCGGGAAGGTTATCGTATCGATAAGTGGGTTCGACATCCGATGCTTGTGATGCATTTGCACATGCCAGGGAATTTGTTAGAAGTAAGAATAGAATACCAACCAGGTATCGGTAATAAATTGGGTGTTTCATGTATGATCCTCTTGTCCTTCTGCCAGTTTATTTTCAGAACGTGGAACAAAGGTACTACGGATGTAATGCAAGTAGAAATTCGTGCTTATTTTATATTACAATTAATGAATTGATTATAGTTAGTAATGGAGTGTGTTTTGAAAGAACCTATTGTATTAACATCGGACAGTCCAATATTAAACACCTTGAACTTCAAGCCGTTTCGCAGCATGGTGCAGCGCCGGGTTGAACCATTTTCACCGAATCCTTCTGAACCTCAAATGAAGTTGGTTGTCACTCCGTGGGGGGCAACGTTAACGGCGAAAAAAGGGGACCTGCTCGTTAGCGAGATGGATGCGCCCGAAGACGCATGGCCGATCAATCCGCAAATCTTTGATGAAAGCTATCTCATTATTGGACCGGGGTTGTGTGTCAAGCGCGCAATTACCCTGCTCGTTCCGATGACCGATGTAACCGGCGGAGATGAGGATCAATTGGTGGAGATTCACACCCTGGAAGGGGTGGATGTTGTGCGTGCGGGTGATTTCCTGCTGGCCAAAGGCGTGAAAGGGGAGATATGGCCTTACCCAAAGGAAAAAGCTGAAAAGATCATGAGACCCGTTGTGTGATCAACGGGTCTCATTTTTTGGAATTTACTTTTTCTTGGATGCCTTGTGAGGAGGGCTTTGCACTTTTTCAACCTCTACTTTTTCAGGCGCGGTAACCGACTCTTCGATCATGCGCTCGAGGGCATTATCAATAAAGTGATGGATGTATTTCGAGGTGTTGATGGTTTCGATCACACCACCTGTTTCGCGCATAAGGTCGATCATGTGGCGGGTAAGGTGTGCGTCACGATCTGTTGGTTTGCTGCCAATTCCGTTCCAAACCGCGATCAGCCGTACTTTTGAGATGCCGCGTTTTAGTGATGAATAAAGCGCCCAGCGGTTGTTGCGTTCATAAGGATCGTCACCATCTTTGGGTTCGCCAACGTTATCGATCTGGTACATCTCATCCACAAGTGGGTGGCTGCGAATTTTGTAGAAACGATCCACCCAATTATCACCGCCAATGGATACGAATTCACGGATGTATGCGGCTTCCGGCAGGGGTAGGTGCACTTCTACATGGATTCCTTTTTCAGCGCATACCTCGGCGAAAATGATCTCGCTCCCGGCGGAAAGCCCGGCTGTATAAGCTAGATCCTGCGGACCGGCATCAAATTTTTCCAATTTTTTGCGGATATCGTTGCGCAATTCCTGCTCCCTGGCTTCGGGGAAAGTCTTCTTTTCCTTGCCTGGGTAGTCGACCATGTAACCCGCAAAAAGGAAAACCTGTCCTTTTGAATTATTATTTCTCTTTTTGCTCCTGCCGCGGGACGCGTCTTTTCCGATATACCCTATTTCCTCTTCAAGAACGTTCATGGCGGCTGTTACATATTCTGTACGCATCCCAAGGGAGCTGAGTATCTCCAATTGAGTGAGGGAGGTTTGCAGGGAGAACAAATTCCTTCTGGAGGCTGTAAGGGCCTTTCGATAGGCGCGTACTACGTTGATCACATTATCATTGGTGAATACTTGAAGTTCTGCAAGCGAGATGAGGGTCCAGTAGTCTGCATTTTCATCATCCGCCTTGGTTTCCAATGAAAAGGTGAGTGTGCCTTTTAGCCTTGATAATTGGTGCCGAATTCTTGCAATGTCGGGGTCTGGGTCTTTTTTGTTGTCAAAACGATCCGCAAGGTGTAGGGCCATCATGGAAAGCGTGAGCGCATTTACACCAGGATAATAGTCGTTCAGGTTAACTCGGAAGGCTTTGAGATAGGTATCTATTGATTTGATAAGCCAGTGATACGAATCAAAGGCGGCTTTCATGCGTTTTGATTTATCCGCGATCTTGATCCATGAATTTGTCCACATCTCCTTGTAGATACGCCCCAGATAGGAGGTTGAGGGGACGTCATTGGGGAAATCACTCAGGATGCTTTCGATCTTTACAATGGCTTCATCCACACGCCCCATGCGGTTGAGATGAAAGGCCTCTTCGCGGCGGAAATTCAGGTTGCGGTTGTTTACTTCCAGGCCTTTGCGATATTGCGCCAGGGCAAGTTCATTGCGTTCCATGTTAGCCAGGGCTCTTCCCGCCTCGCCAATGGCCTCTTCCTTGATGAGCGGGTTGCGGATCTCTTCCGTGAGAAGCAAAATATCGCCGATCCGTTTTTGGCGCTGGGCCACTGTAACTTTTTGTTTCCACTCGTTATGTTCACGCCAGAAGCCAGTTGCCAGCGGTGTGCGAAGTGACTTTCGCTCCGGTTCTTCAAGCCCGGAGAGCAGGTTGAAAATAGGGCTATGGATCGCGTCACGGTCGGAGGCCCATGTGTCCCTTGCCATGCGTGCTATCGCTTGAATGTCAGTTCTAATATATTCAGGGTCCGGTACGCCTTCGGGGGTAATGTGATAGGGAAGAGTTCGAACATTGAAAATATCGAAGGGCATGTAGGCGCGCCCAGCTTGTATGTGCATCACACCGCGTTTACGAAGCGCATGGCGAATGCCCACTTCGTAAAAAGCGTTTGCATTGTCGATGCTCAAATCGCATAGGACGAGGTCTGCCAATAGAAGCTCTTGGAACATATCGGTGAGGATGTCACCAGATGCGGTCTCTTCATCTGCGCGGAAGGGTTCAAAGCCAGCTTCTTCAAGCGCGGGCTTGATTAGCAGTTTATAGATGGCGTTGAAATCATACGGCGATCCGTCGCCACCTTTCTTTTTGCCGAATGGCATCACTACAAAGGCATGTGGACGAATTTCCGGGCGCGTCGATTTCTCGCTGACATCTGGTTCTGCCACTTGAACATGATTCGCCTCTGGGACAGCGACTGTCGTTGTCATAACGGCAGGTGACGTTGTTCCAGTGGGCGCCGCTGTTGTGACAACCGGGGCTGTTGTGGTGGGGGTTGTGGTCACAGTGGCGGGAGAAGCGGCTGGAACAAGAGCGGGTGTCGGGACGGCTGAAGCGGCTTGTTTCTCATCCTTGGAGAACAGGTTGGAAATTGGATTTGTCATGATAACTATCCTTTGGCGTCTTGCGATTTCGGATACCGCGCGAGCAGGCTATTAAGCAGAGCTGGAGGGGTATCCCTGCCAACCTCCACACCAGCAAATTCCTCTGCGATATTTTCCAACGCAGATTTCATGCTTGTGAATTTTGCCTGCAAGTCTTTTTGCATGGCAGCCAGTTCTGCCTGCACCAGATCGGATGATGCCTCTTCTGCAAGAGTGCGCAGAGCGGTCTCATAGGTTTCGGCCAGAGTTTCTTCTGCCTCGGCCATGACTTCACGCGTGAAGGTCACCACCGATTCTTCAATATCCGATTTGAGCTTGCGGTCTGCATCGCGGGCTTCGCTGATGACGCGATTAACCAAACCAGCTTCCTCACTCAGATCGGATTCCTTCAAAGCTTCCTGCATGGCTTTAATGTATTCAACATTTTGTGCCCACAAAATGTCCTCTGTGGATTGCACTACTTTGTAAAATTCAGACTGCGTTTGTTCTTCACCTTCCAGATTTTTCCAATGATCGAACAGGATGCTCAACTCCATGATGACCTTGCTGTAATTGCGGACAACGGAATCAAGATTGCGCAATTCCTGCCAGCCGATAAATACGGCAACAAAGGATGCTGCCAGCGCAGCCCAGAGCGGCAAAACAGCAGCAAGTACTGCGCCTGCTCCGCCTGCCAGAAGGATGAACCATTGCAAGCGTGTTCGTTCTGTCTGTCTTCTATTAACTCTATCTACATGCCAGCCAAGCTGAGCCTCGAGGCGATAGCGGAAATATTCATCGCCGGTCAAGTCATGGAAGCCCGGGTCACTGTATGGGTCATTCGGGGAATAATTTGGCGGAAGCGGCCCTTCATATGGCTCTATGGTTAACTCACCATTCATGCCGCGATAGACCGAGCGTTGAATTTCGGCCAGGCGCTTTTCAAGCCACTGACGGCGATTCGGTTCATTGGCAAGGATGGTACGGTAGGTGTAAATTTCCTTGAGAATTTCCTCGGCGCCGGCACGGGTTACCAGCCAATCACCATTGGAAAAAAACTTATTGGTAAACGAGGCAAGAATGGAACCAATGATGGGAGCCAGGATCAGCAATACTCGGATTGTTACTCCCAGGATTGCGTAAATACCTGGCATGGATGGGTCTGCAGGAAAAGGAAAATAGGTGGAAGTGATGGCCAATAATGTAGCCAGAACACCCAGTATGGCGATCCAGCGGCGCATACGCATGTGAGCCTTGGTCCTCTTTTTGGATACCGCATCCAATTGCGCAAAGCGAATCCATGCGATCTCCAAAATGGGAGTTACTTGTTGTTGAGTTTGTGGTTCCATAAAAACTCCTCTTTCACTTGCTTAAGGTAGATTAGGACAAAGCGTGCGGTATTCCTCTTCGTTAAAGAAGAATGCCCATTCACTCGCTGTAAAGTTCCTGAACAACCTGGAACATGCCAGTTCGGTGATGTGTTCAGTATAAGTGAATTCCAATTGCGCAACATCCCAGACCTGAATTGTTTTTTGCGAGACCGTCACCAGTGTATTGTTGACAGGGGAAAATGAAACACCTGAAACTGACGTCTTATGCGGCAAACGGGCAATTTCTTCACCTGTCGTCAGATCCCAAAGGTAGGCGTAGCCGTTTGAGCTCCCGGATGCCAGGAGGTTCTCATCCGCGCTGAATTCAAGCGATGTAATACTGCCATCTTGCAGGAAAGTGTATACGGGCACGTCAGTTTGTTCGCCCTGGATGTTCCAAACGGAGATGCCTCCTGCAGAACTGGTAGTGGCGAGCCAGCGTCCATTTCCGCTGAAGTTGATGGATTTGATATTACCGAGTTGTTGGAGTGATGTCACTTCCTTGTCGTTGACCGTATCCCATATCACAATTTTATCGGTAAACCCTATAGCAACTGTGTCATCCAGCGGGTTGAATGAGATGGTGAAGGCGGTTTCATCGAATGGGATTTCCTTGAGCAGGTTCCCACTTTCAACCTCCCAAATATAAACACTCGAGCCGCCATCGTTGGTCGTCGCAAGACGCGTGCTATCTGCACTAAAGCTGAGCCCGCTGATATCTGAATTATGTTCAAGAATATGACGTGTTTGTGTTTCAAAATTGAAGAGCAGTGCGCGGCTCCCGTAGGTCTCTGAGATCGCCATCCACTTTGAGTCGGGGCTGACTTTTGTTTGAGCAGTGATGTTATTTAAAGTGAGGATTTTCTCTCCCTGGGTACCGTTGTGCAGCGAAGTGAGTTGGTCCGTGGGAATGCGCCAGATATTTTTGTCATCTGAATTGATAACGACCCACTCGCCTGTGCTGTTGAATTTTGCCTTGTGTACAATTTCAGGAAATTCCAGGTAACCGACGCGGGAATGTAAGTTTGAAATATCCCAAATACTAATTTGGCCGTTGCTGTCGCCGACAATTACGCGCTCACCGTCTGGTGAAAACGCAATCGCGGTTCCAGGTGCATTGAGCGGAATCTCGCGCAATAAAGTTCCCAGGGCTGCATCCCAGATACGCGCTGTACCGTCATAGCTGGTGGTGAGAATCCATTGACCGTTCGGGCTGACCTCAACCCGCAGAACATAGCCTGAGTGTGCCATTCGGAGTCTCTCAAGCCCAGTGGCCGTATCCCACACGCGGACGAGGTTGTCATCGGCAGCGGTTACAAACCAGGAGCCGTCCGGTCCGAAAGCAACATCTTCCACCCAATCGTTGTGGCTCAGAACATGCCTGGTTGCGCCTGTATCTGTTCTGGCAACCCGCGCTGTGCTGTCGGCTCCCACCGAAACCAGCAGGTCATTCTTTGGGCTGAAATCCAGCGCATACACTTCAGATTTATGTTTTGGCCCGGAATAGGAAAGCCCGGACATCACCCGCCAGATGGTATCCAAGCCGTCGCTTCTGCCCATGGCAAGCAATTCGCTGGAGGGACTAAAGGCCAGAGTATAGATCGCATAATTGCCGAGGTCGAAGCTGAGTTCATTTCGAGTGGTAAGCAGGTTGATCAGTGACATCACGCCATCATCGCGCCCGACGGCCAGCCATTTATTATTTGGGCTGACTTCGATATCCCAGATGTTTGCTTCGTAATCATAGGATTGGATCACAGATCCATCCTCTGCATTCCAGATATTTACAATACCATCTGCGCCAGCCGTGATGAGCAGGTTATGTTCTGAAACAATAACCGCATCGTTGACCACATCGTTGTGTTGGACACAGAATTTTTGTACACCTTCCATGCTCCACACGCAGGCTGTATTATCGTCGCTGGCAGTGACAAAAGACTGCCCATCCGAACTTGGGTATATATTCCAAATCCTGCCAGTATGTTGTGCCTGCTTCAAAGGGATGGGCATGTTGGCGATATTATTACGCAGAATGTTCTCAGCATCATGGGTTGGCAGGCGCAGCCAGGAATCAAGCGCCAGTAATGTGCTTATATCCATCTCACCTGGACGTTCCTTATAGATGCTTGATTGCGCCGCACTCCGCTGGGCTTTTGCCTCATTTTCGTTGTTGCGCGCCAACTCCGCATTTTGTTCGGCAATCGCCTGTTGCGTAATGGCTGCCTGCTCATTCGCGAGGGCGATCTCCATATTTTTTCTGGCGAGTTGTGCATTATCTTCGGCGGTTCCCCATTGGATCAGGGCAAAAATCCCCAGGAAAATACTGATGACCATGCCAAAGCCGATCCCAATCGTCAAATTCCTTTGACGCTGCACGGCGATTTTTCGACTGATGCTGATGTACTCTGCCTGCAAGGGGACAACGTCTCTTCCCGCGGCGGCAGCTGATTCTGTCATCCAGCGTTCGCCCTCGCCCAGGTCGGTTCCCTGCAAAAGATAGCTGTTGTTGCGATTCTTTTGATGCCACTCTGTTGCACGCTGCAGAATGCGAGTGTGCTGCTGTACCCAGCCCAGGTCGGTTTGAATCGCTTCCACCAGCTTGGGAATGGTCGCCTTGAAATCATCCTTACGAGTGCGCAGGTATACCCAGTTGGTGGATGCCAGTTTGGCGTGCATCTTCTGCCTTTTTTCAGGCTCACGATACAAAACAGGAATGACCTTTTTATTGAGGCCGAGAGCCACTTCAAGCTCTTCTGCGCATACCTTGGACTTCAACGAGTCGGGGCTGATGATGAATACAAAGGCATCACCCGCCTGAATGGAAGTTGTGATCTCATGCATCCAATCTGAACTGAGAGGGATTCCCTCCCAATCCACCCAGGCGTCGATTCCCTCTGCATCGATGGCGGCATTCAATTTCTGCGCGAAAGGCTTATCCTTGCGCGAGTACGAGATGAAGATTTTTGTTTTGCGTGTTGCGTTGGTATCAGACATGTGAATTCATTTGCAGGCTAGCGGGAAACAAACCAGGCTGCAACATACCCCTCATGAGTGGCATCTTTTACTTTGATCCATTGATCGTTCTTGCCGATCTTTGCCTCGCCGCCCGCTTCCACAATAGTAAATTCGTAATTGAGTGATACACGTTTAATGAGGCTTGCGTCGCTCACAACAGGTTGGTTGCGCAGCGAGACTCCTTCAGCTGTGGCCCTTACTTTATTGGTTGTTCCAGTTGCAGGTGCTGCTGTTGTTGTCGTCTGGGCAGAGGTGCCGCCTGCATATTTTACATACCATGCGGCCACATAGCCTTCCTTCTTATTCATATCGCGGACCTTGATCCACTGGTTTTGAACACCCACCTTGGCAATTGCCTGGCTGGCAGGTTCAAGGCTGATCAATTGCTCTGTGACAGGAACACGACGGATCAGCGTCTCTGGAGAAACGATTGCTTTGGTGCGGAAAGCCAGTTCTTCTGTAGGATAAAGTGCCAGTGCACCGGTAGGAACGGGAGCAGGTGCACTGGCAGGTTTTGGAGCAGATGAAGGTGTAGGTGCTGAAGCAGCTTTAGGAGCAGCAGCCCCGCTTGAGGTCGAGGGTGAAGCGCCCTTTTTGTCAGAGACGAACCATGCGGCAACATATCCCTGATCGCCCTTAGGGTCTTGTACCTGAATCCATTGACCTTGCACACCCACCTTGGCTTTGGCCTGGGCCTTGGGTTCAAGGCATATTAATTCAGTGGACATCAACATGCGCTTCCACAAATAGCCGCCAACGGCTGGCTCTGCTCGCAAGGCAAGATCATCTTCGGCAGCATATAGAATGAATTTTTCTGCAGGTAATGGAACCTTGGTTACCTTGGGCGGTTCGGGCGGAGCGAAACTGTATGAGTCGAACCATAACACGCCGCTGATCTCGGTTTCAATTTTCGCACCGTTATATTTATAGCGAGTGGTTAATAGCACTTCTTTGTCGGGGCCGTCGCCGCCGTATTTATATGGATCATAAAGGGAATAATCACTTCCCTTTTTTTCTTTTACCAGAACAAAGTGCGTTTGAATTCCAGCCTGCTTGTTCCAATCCACTTGAAGGATCACAGGTTTGCCTTGTGCAACAGCGTTATCAATAATGGAAATGGGTGCCGGGGATGATTCGCAAGGCTGCATATCACGATAGGCACAATTGGGCCAAACATAAGGCAGTACACTGGGGATAAAAAACGCCCCTTGAAAACCGCCAGCTTTTTTCATCTTGTCGTTGACGGTGACTGGGGTCTCGCTGTAGCCGATCCCATTGAGCATCATGGTAACAGATGTGAGTAAACATCCCCAGCCGCCAATGGTTTCGCTGGAATGCCCAAGCGCTGTTGCTTTCCACGCTTCGTCGTTCTGGTAAAGGTTCTTGGTTACAAACATAATGCCTTACCTCCTGCTTTAATTATTTAAGGAATTTCCAAATAGTGTCAAGGATTTTACTCGATTTCGATTTGCAACGAACTTGCAACTTTTTAAGGTGGATGGGCGAACTGCTGCGCATCTGACCGCGCCTGAACCTGCTTGCCCTCCCTCAACTCATGCTTTCGCTGTTACCTGGTTGCTTCTTTCAGGCGCGCGCAAAGCACTCGCATGATGCCCAGGCTGACCTCTGGTCGTTCGCGCAAAAGTCCCTCAAACGACTTTTTATCAAGACAGAGGAAGTGAGATTCTTCAACGGCGATCAACGTGGCGCTGCGGGGTTCACCGCTAATGATAGACATCTCGCCAAGCACATCGCCTGCTCCGCGTCGAGCAAACTCTTTCTCAGGTTCATTGCCACTGCTGACCATCACTTTTACCTCGCCATGCACAATGACCAACATCTCTTCTCCTGCTTCGCCCTGCTCACAAATGATTTCATCGCTTTCCGCGTGGTGCTCAGTGAGCAGCGCCGCCACACGCTGTAGGTCTGAAGGGGAGAGGTCGGCTAACAGTGGAACACGGCTAAGAAATAAAACCCGCTCCATAATAGGAAGTGATGTACGTGTGTCCATAATTTCACCTTGTAATACAAAGTTGGCGCATTTGCGCAGCCATTCATCATCGTCCTGCAGGAGTTGAGTGATCGTCTCCTGCGCGTAGCCAATAAGTGTGATCTGCTGTTCCTGGGATTCCCAAATGCGAAGTAGAGGCTTGATCAAACCGGAATTGTGCACGGCCTCGAGGGCTTCCAATGCGTTGGCTTTTTGTGTTGGAGATTTGCTTTGTAAGTTGTCAATTGCAACTTGAATACTTTCGCGGTCATTTAGCAGGCCCAGGGCTCGCAGGGCTTGTATCCCAATTTTTTGAGAGTGATTCAGAGTGGATGCTCGCAGCAGGGCAATCCGCTCATTATTGTCTTCGTTTAATAAGTTGATGCCAAGATGATGATAGTGCAGAGCGGAATCAATTTTCTTCACGGCAAAGTTTTTGATCTGGCCCTCATAACCTTGAATGGGCAGGCGTTCAAGTGCGCTTAATGCCCCGTCAGAAAATGAGGGCGTATTGATCGCTTGAATCACATACGGTGTGGACTTCTCGCCGATACGTGCCAGCGCGAGTGCCACGCCTTCCCGTGCAGATGTATCTTCATCGTTGAGGCTGCCGACCAATGTTGGAATCGCGTCCTCTCCGCAGGATGCCAGGGCAAGTGCGGCGGCGCGACGAATGGGTGCAGCTTTGTCATCCAGTTGTTCCGCGATCAGTGCGTAGGCTTCCCTATCGCCCAATTCAGACATGGAATTCAAAGCATGGGCACGTTCATCAAGAGTTCCATCCACGCATCTCTGGCGGATCAACTCACGGGCTTGATGGTGTTCCTTTATCTTCAATAATCCCAATGCGGCTTCGATTTGCACATGTGTGTTTTGATCCTCTAATTTCGGTTCTAGCAAAATGCTCAAGCCTCGCGGGTAGGGAGATAAATGCCTCATTGTGAGAATAGCCTGTTGACAGACAGCAGGTTCGGGGTCGTTAAGAAGCGTGGAGACTTCGAGCATGGCTGGCGTGTAATGCCTCAATCCCTTCAATGCGGCGATGCGTACATCCAAGTCTTCATCTTGTAGAGTGGCGATAAGCGCATCGGGTGAATCCATTTCGCTGAGCATTTCCACCGCAACGCGCCGCACAATCGGGTTGGGATTTTTTATGTTGTCCAACACAACAGTTAATGATGTTGAATCATGAGTACTTGCCCGCCCCGAAAAAATTGTGGGGCGGCCTTCACGCAGGGAGCTTACCAAAGCGCCGCGATAAGCGGAGGCCGCACGCAGGATAATAAAACTTGTAGCCACCGCAGCGCTAAAGCCGACAATGTAAAGTTGCTGTGAAGTAAAGCTTTGCTCACCAACGATCAAAATGCCGCCAGCTAGAAACACTCCCGCCTGTTCAGGCACGCCATTAAGAAAGGCATTGACTTGATCACGTTTTTCGGGCGGCACTGCGCTGAACATGGTTTGGTAGGCTGCATCCGCTATACCTGAGAGCCAAAGCATTTGCATGAATCGGAATATGACGATAATGGAAAAAATATTAAGGAAGGTCAGCGCCCCGAAGCCCAGTAAATAAATAATAGGGAGCGCCAAGATCATGTTCATGATGCCGAAGCGTGCATACAGGCGATTTGCAAAAAAAATGGACGTGATGAATGCGGCGGCAGTGCTTAAGGCGTTGAACAAACCAAGGAATGCGGCGAGTTCATTTTCATTCGGGTATTGCGCGGTAGCCGATCTTGAAAACGGAAGCGCAATCGAAAAATATAAAACAGAAAAAAAGATGGCTGCCACAGACATCCAACGCAAGAGCGGTGAACCGCGCACATACTGCCAGCCCTTTTGCATTTCGTTGATGAATGAAGAGGAACGCCGCTTCACGCGCGACCCCTGAACGCGTTGCGGGCTTTGCTTTGAGTCGTCTGTGTTTAAGTTGTTTTTCCCGCCCATCAACATACGCGCCATCACAAATGCCATGCCCATGGACACAGCCCATACGAGTACCAGGTTTTGAGTCCCGATCAGGTTGACCAGCAGGCCCGTGCCAATCCCTCCCAATACAGACCCAAGAATACGTGCCGCATTGAATAGTGGAAACAATCTTTTCGCCTGCCGTGAATCACAGACTGCGCCTGCGGTGTTCCAGGCGATCATGCTGATGATGGTGTTAAGTGATTCCTTGCCAAGCCACAGGGCGGGATAAATAAATTTGGATTTACTAAATAACAATCCCCATGCAATGACGAGAAATATGGCTGCAACAAAAGGGATCAGCACATACATTCGCTCGCGTTTAACCCGCCCAAGCAAGCCCGTGATAACGAGCGTCGTAATTAAAGAAAGAATGCCCAACCCCATATAGAGATAAGGCAATAAGTTGGTGCCGTAGCGGGCGAAATACAGGGCCTCGATGCCAGTGCCGCCGAGGCTGTAGCCTGATGCGCTTAACAGCATAATGCCGATAAGCAGGGCGGCAGATTTTGTTTCTTCCCTGCGGATGTTAAGGAGGGATGTGAGTTTGTATACCACTAAAGGCTGGGTTCGTTCTCTTTTGCAAGCAATCTATCTATCGACTTAAACCACGTTTCATACGGATTCTCTTTTCTGAATTCCAACTTGACCATGAAGCGTGCCAGGAATACAGGTTTGGGCGCGAGCATTTTCATGCGCGTTTCCACTTTTGTGCGCCTGCCATTATCTATTGACTCAAAATTCATCATTTCAAGGAACTTTGCCATTCCATCGATGTTTTCAACAGTTGTATATTCGAAGGGACGCCAATCCAGGGTGGTTTCTTGTGAGACGCCCTTGCCATGAGCACAGTGATTCACGGAGCCTACCCCAGCGCGATTTCCTTTGCTGCGTGCAATCATGGTCCAGTGCCCCATATCGCCCATGGTTTTGTTGCGGTTTTGAATATCCATGATCCAGTCCCATACGGTTAAGACGGGTGCGTTGAATTCATGGATCGTGATTACATCTGCTTCTTCGCGCGGAATGATTACTCTTTGGGCGGAGATCAAGGCCTCATAACGCGGAATCAGGTCAAAGCTCCGCGTTTGAACCGTGCCAAGATGCTCGTAGGATTCATCCTGTGAATGAAGGTCTTCAAGCTGCAGATTGAGGCAGTCGATTGCGACTTGAGTGAAAAGCGCATATGCTTTCCACCCGGTACTTTCTGTGATGTGATTCTTCATCAAGCGGTGAACGAGATTGACATCTGAACCGACGAGTTCACGGATGCCCGAAATATTTTGAACGATGTAATCGCCGTGATGAATAAAGAACTTCAATTCCAGCGTATTCATACTCTGGCAGGCGCGACAGGTGCAGGTGGTGGCGCGCAATGATGAATCGCGCTTGCGGCGAAACGCAACGTATGTATTCTCAATTAACTCAAGCAGGGATTCGGTGCGGAGGACCTTTTCCTCATCTACGTTTGCGAAGACAGCGTCGCCTTCGAGTTTTGAAATGGTGAGGATGGTTTTAAATTTTTCAACAATGGTTTCAAGCAGGTCGGTGAGGATCTCGTCGGCGTGCTCTAATTCCACCTGCGCGAGGAAACTTGTGTAGCCACTAATATCCGCTAAAACGAGATAACCGTGTTTGGTCTCAGCCATTTTTTACCTGTAAGGAACTTATCGAAATAGTATAGCACGAGAGGGTGAAGGATAAGAAGAACAATCCATAGATTTATTTAACTCAAGTTGCCACCTTGATATAAAAAGAACGTATCATCCTCCCGAAGGGCCTGCGTTTATAGCGTCAGAGATGCTTCGGGGCGAAGAGCGCCCCTCAGCATGACACAACTGCGAAGCATCCTGTGGACGGCGGCGCAAGGAGCATCTGCGACTTATTTATTTGGGTACATAACCTACCGCCTATTATGAAAACAAATTTGCGTGATTTGAAAAAATTGTAGACGAATTGCTATGTTCCACAACAGACCCATGCCCCAGCCATCAACTCTTCGGGAATGCCCGAGTCGCTGGCGAATTGACGAGCTACGAATTTGCCGCCCTGCATCACATATTCGATATTCTTTCTGTCTGCGAGTGAGCGCAGATGATCCAGCGGATTCTTTTTCACGACGATTAAATCCGCGAGTTTGCCTGCCTCCAGCGTGCCGAGTTTTTTCTCCCAGCCCAATGCGCGGGCTGCATTCTTTGTGGAGGCGACGATACAATCCATTGCCGAGAGACCAGCCTGCGACATGTACTCAAGTTCCATGGCATTCTCACCGTGGAAGTTATAAGGAGTTGCTGCGTCAGTTCCCATCGCAATTGGCACGCCCATCTCGTGCGCGCAGCGGATGGATAGGAGCGCATCCTCTTGTGTCTCTTTGCTTTTTTCCATAATCCAGTCAGGGATGCCAGGTTTGTTTCCATAAATTACATCGAAGCCAGCCTTCAACGTTGGTACAAGGAAAATTTCTTGCTTCGCCATGCGTTCCATCACATGCGGATCTTTGTTCAGATACGTGCCATGTTCAATGGTCTTCGCGCCTGCTTCTACGGCATTGCGAATGCCATCGATTCCATGTGCGTGCGCGGCAACGATCTTCCCAACCTTGGCCGCTTCAACAACAGCAGCACGAATCTCTTCTATTTCAAATTGTGCTGCGCCAGGTTTTTCACCGGGTGCTAGCACTGCGCCTGTTGCCAGCATTTTGATCAGATCGGCGCCTGCTTTCAACTGCTCACGCGCCGCCTTGCGGACTTCATCCACGCCATCGGCTTCGCGATACATTCCGTCATACCATTCGCTGCCGGTGGATGTGATCGAAAGCAGCTTTCCCGCCAGAACCATTCGGGGCGTGGCAAACATACCTGCCTCCACTGCTTTTCGCAACGAAAACTCAAGGTGATGTCTGCCGCCCACATCGCGGATGGTGGTGATCCCCGCCGCCAACGTATTCTGCGCATGTTTCAACATGATGAGTGAAGTCCAGCCCAGCGGGCCGTTCATGGTGCTGTCTGGCAGGCATTCCGCAGCAATGTGGACGTGGCAATCGATCAATCCCGGCAGGATGAACTTGCCTTCCAGGTCGATCTCATTGATGGATTTGCCTTGCGCTTCCTTCCATGCCTCGGGCCTGCCAGCAAAAACTATCTTTTCATCTTCCACGACCAGCAGACCGCGCCCGATAGGCTTGTCTCCCGCCCCGTTGATGATAGTAGCATTTTTGAAATGAGTGATGGTCATTTTGATCTATTCTTTTTCACAGGAAATAATGGATTATCAGGACTCATATTTTCTCCATTTGTTTTGCGCGAGTATAGCATGTTGAATCAAAAAAGCGGCAAAACGCCGCATTGATTTCAGAGGTAAATTTATTTACTCGCCTTACACGCTCATTCGTGATTCCCTGAGCGATAGCGAAGGGTCTCTACGATAATCTCAGAGATTCTTCGCTATTGCTCAGAATGACACTGCGTAGGGTCACTTACTTCTGATATTGCTTGAGCCACCACTCGGCCCCCGGTAGACCGCTATCCCTCACTGCCTTCAACAACACATCAGTATCAAAATAAACACGGCGCATTTCAACATCGAATGAATTCCCTGATTGTTCGACGATCGCATACTCAGCCCAGGGTAAGAGACGGGGCGTGTTGCCAGGCGAGAAGGCGAACTCGAAGGCGTTGCCAACACTCCCAGGATTCAGGATCAATTTTTTTCCATACCGTCGATGCATTTGAATGTGCGAATGGCCGCCGATGAAAACGGAAGCATTCTGACCGGCGAAGTATTTATCCAAAAATTCTGTTGAAGTGGTGGATTGAATAATATCGGTAGGTGAAATCGGCGAGCCGTGGAACGCCAATAACTGAACGCCGTTTGGATACATAAACTCATATGTGTTTTTGAACGATCTGATAAATTCATAGTCATCAGTGGTGAGGCGTTCGCGGCACCAATATAAATCAGGCACCAGATGTTCGGTGATCTCAAATTTTGCTGATTGGGTTGGGTCAAGTATTGCTTCGTCATGATTCCCCTTGATATGAACACCATGAAAATTCCTTAAGGCATCCAGCACTTCCCTCGGCTGTGGGCCAAGCGTGACTGTATCTCCCAGACAAAAAACTTGATCGACATTTTCGTTTTTTATATCTGCGATCACAGCTTCCAGCGCTGTGAAATTACCATGAATATCAGAGATGAAGGCGATACGCATAAGATTCCCTTTTCCTGCACCATTGTACACGAGACCGATAAACAATTCAGGATTTTCGACTGAAATAGAACTTTTGGGTGATACCCTGTTTTGACTTGACTCTTCGCTTCTGTACCGCGCCCGAGCCTGTTCGCTGACCTATCGGGCTTGGCCGCTATGTAATTTTGTATCTATAAATGTTTTACCTGTTTCGACAGGCTCAACACACCGCCTTCAGGGTTTTTAGAAGCAGCGTCAGGCTGCACGCCTGACCTACGTTCAACTTTTGCAAGAGGACTGTTTAAGAAATGCTTATGATGCTTATCTCGTCGGCATTAATTTCTATTTCGATGGCGTCGCCGTATTTGATATTTGGAATTTCATAAGTGATGACTTCGATCAGCGATGGATTCTGGAAATGTGTTTTCTTCGTCTCCGGGTGCGGATAATAAACCCAGCCTGGATATTCGATGCCTTTGAAGTTCACTTTACACCGTGAGAAAGAAAAAGTTTCAGGCGGATGAAGATTCGTCCACTCGAGCAGTTCAAACGTAAATTCGGGATGGGTCATTTTGAATTCAAGCGGCGCAATGGATATATTCAAGGTGCCGTTGAAATATTCGTATAGGTCTAGCCCCAGCTTTTTGAAAATCGGCTTTTGTTTTTCGAGCGTACTATACGGATAATCGTTGGACGGGCGTGATGCCACTTGATGTCCGCGCATGAGGATACCTTGCAGGCGTTGGTTCATGGTGTGGGGAGTATATCAGGCGGAGTCGAATGCCCGTAGTTTGGCTGGCAGGTTTGGGCTGGGAACGAGGCGAAAGATTCTGTCGGAGGGGACTGGAAATTAATGGCTGATTTGTGCTAAAGTATAAATGCCCGGAGTTGTTTCGTCAGACCGGGCAGGAGCAAGGCTATGGAAGTTGAAATTGGAAGAGTGATGCATTACTACAGCCATATCAATGTAGCGGTGTTGTCATTGGAAGACAGTTTGAAACTAGGCGACAAGATCCACATCGTGGGGCATTCAACGGATTTTACCCAAAGGGTCTCCTCCATGGAGGTTGAACATCACAGCATCGTTTGGGTGAAGCCAGGTGACAATGTGGCGCTTAAGGTCAATCAGCCTGTCCATGTGCATGATGTCGTATTTCGGATCGTCGAAGAATCACTAGAGCCCGTCAGCTAAGCGACAATCATTAAATTTGTTGTTTGTAGAGCAGGTATTAAGATGAATGCCATGCTCTGGTTTTGCGTGCCAACAAGTGTTTCTCTTTTGTGCACAGAATTGGCGGACAACACGGAAAAGAATGGATTTTTAAAACCTCTTTCCGTAAAACTCCGCCCAATCCGTCTTGTTCGTGTACAAAAAGCTTTTAGAGGGCGTTTTATAAATCAGAATTCACCACAGACACCGTACTTGCGCTCGGTGCAAGTGTAAACACGGATGTACACCGATTTTTGATAAAAACTTGACCGAATCGCTTTTAAATCCAGTTTATCTGCGTTCATCTGTGGTTAAAAACGAATTTCAAAACACTCTCTTAAGAGCAGTTTCTTAAGCAGGGACTTGCAACATTCCATTGGCTGCCATCACTCCCATGGCAGACATGAGAATGATCAGGATGAATAGAATTCCGAATACCCAATTCAGCCATTTCTTTTCAGGGTGATTTACCCAATAAAACAAAATAGCAGATAACAGGAAAGCCTGTGGAACGATCTCGACATAACTTGTAATGGAGGTTGGGATGATGGTATAGATCATGCCTTCAATGGAGGCGGGTGCGGCGCCGAAAGTGGAGAGGATACCCAACGCAACGAGTACCCACCATAAAATCAGCCAGCCATTCTTTTTGCCAAAGAATACCTCGCGCAGTGGATAAAACGCCAGCGCGAAGATCAGCCCGCGGATGGGTTGGAGCATAGGGCCCGCTGCCACCCAGGGACTATCCGTTGGGCGCATGAAACATGCCAACGCACCAGTTGCAAATGTTTCTTTGTAATTTAAGAGGGTGTATGCCAGAATCCCCATCAGAAAATAGGTGAGGGTATGTACCACGCTGGTTTTGACGATGAGTCCCCACACGGTTATTTGATTTGAATTATTCATCTTGTTATCTCCTGGTTTCCACCCTAGCATACTTTTTGGAGACAGTACTATCAAGTGATATTTATCCTGCTGTTGTAAGATGGGCCCTCTTTCAGGGTTGGCGATTAGCCCACTATATTTTTCGAACCCTGAATATATAGATCAATGCACCAAGGATTGCGCCAATGGCGGCGGCTGTGCCAAACCCGGTAACAACGATGGTGTCATTTTCCACATCGCGGGTGGAGCCGTCGGCAAATTCGCAATGAAGTGAGACCACGCTGGTGGATACATCCTGGGCTGTCCCAGGCTTATCAACTGTGCCGCCGCTTTGATATCGAAATTCAGATTCGACTGCGGATGGACACAGAGCCAGCCGCGCCAGTTGATTGTTAAGGCTGGTGATCGAAGCGGAAATTGTAAAAGTGATGAAAAGAAAAATCCCCATGGTGACCAACAGGCCAGATATACTGAAGGATGATTTTCTGGGGGTGGCGTTGTTCATTGTGATGCATCCTTATTCTTTTTGAAGATGACCGCCTGCCTCTGCCTGATCAAGCACGGATAGAATTGTACGCACCAACTCTCGCGCAGCGGACTCACTCAATTCCACGGCCACTCGCGCGGAGGGGCCTTGTGCTTCGTTCACGAAGTCAATATTTAATGCATGTTCATAGGGAGCATTGAAGGGATGGTCGTAGGAAACATTTGCCTGTTGCAAAGTGAACCAACCTTCTTTGCCCTTGCCACTGCCATCGATTTTTACTTTTTCAACGATCATTGTGCACATGATGATGTCTCCATTTTGGGCGTGTCATCCTGAGTGTAGCGAAGGATCTCTGAAATAATCGCAGAGATCCTTCGCCAAAAAGCGGCTCAGCATGACATGGCGCAAGATTGTTTACACTAAATGTTTTTCAAGAAATGCAAAGACCTTGTTCCATCCGTCCACTGCCTGTTCCTGACGGTAGTTGGGGCGGTCATAGTAGAAGAAGCCATGTCCTGCCTTCGGGTAGCGGTGGAATTCATAGTTCTTTCCAAGTCTCTTGAGCGCTTCTTCATGTAAATTCACTTGTTCAGGAGTGGGGTTGGTATCATCATCGCCGAATAACCCCAGGATTGGGCAAAGCAAATCCCTCGTGTAGTCGAGAGGCGAGACGGGAGATTTTTTCGTGAGTTGATCGGGAGTCATCACAACGCGCCCACCCCAACAGTCTATGACTGCATCGAAGCCCGGAGCGCGACATGCAGCGAGATAGGCATGACGTCCGCCAGAGCAGGTGCCAAAGATTCCAACTTTCCCATTTACATACGGAAGCGCGCGGAGGTAATTCATTGCCCCTGCAAGATCACCGATGGCTTCTTCGTCTGATACGCCTCCATCCGCGCGGGCTTTTGCTGCAACATCTTCAGGTGTGCCATGCCCAAAACGGAAGAACAAATTGGGAGTCATGGTTACATATCCATGCTGGGCAAATTTGAAGGTCACTTCACGATACCATTGATCCCAGCCTGGCATGTGATGTGCCAACACTATCGCGTGAAAGGGCCCTTTCCCTAAAGGCCGCGCAAGATAGGCATTGATCAAATCTCTGTTTGCGCCCGTCATTGTGACAGTTTCAGCGAGCACGCCTTCATACATATCTGTTGTGTACATAAAGCTCCTTAAAGTTTAAACACCAAGCGCAACCACGAAGACCCCGATGGCAAGCAATAGACACAAAGGCGAATAATAGCGCGTGTCTAAATATGCAAAACGAGTCTCTCGAATTTCTTTGAAGAAACCTACCAGGTGGAAATCACCCACAGCCCGCAGGAGTAGACCTAACGAAAGCCCAAATGATATCCATTTGAAAATGAAAGCAGGGAATGGCGAAGTGATGATGCGTGATGTGCCGCCCACCAGGATGGCGCACAAGAACAGGGATATTGCAACAACAATTGTCGCGCCTGCGGATGGTGTAAATACCAGCCGACCATCCACTTCGGGAAGCGCCGCCAGCCAGCCTATCTTGCCGCCAAGTGCCCAGTAGACATGGATAAGCCCAAACAGTGAGAAAATGGTCATCAATATGATGGGTAAGAGTAACTTCAATTCGTTTACCTTCATCACCAATTTATGGGCCTGTGAGGCTTACCACCATAGTGTAAGGCTTATCGGAAACACCCGTGATGTCGACCAGTTCGATGGTGTGATCTCCAGCTGTAGTTAACACTCCGGTCCACGTGAGCGTTGTGTCCAATAGTTTAAGCTTGAGCCCCGCTGGGTCACTAATTGACATAGCCACTTGATTGGTCGGCGCTGTGAGGTTGACTGTTAAAGTCTGACCCACACTTGCGCCCAAAACATAGCGGACGGTTGCATTCACAGTGAGAGTGGCCGTAATGGTTGCAGACGTGCTCCCCGTGGGGAAAGTGATGCGAGTAGATTGTGTTGTAGACGTGGTGGCAGTTGGGGTCGGTGTGGGCGTGAGAGTCGGTGTAGGCGTGACAGTAGGGGTAAGCGTGGTTCCGCCGATGGGAGTGGAAGTGATACTGCCTGCAGAGTTGAGCGGTATTATGAGCACTTTCCCAACCGTCATTACATTTAGATTCGCCACTTGCAAGACAATGACATCGGCGTTGTAACGGCGTGCAATAGAGTCCCATGTATCCCCGCTTTGAACGGTATGATACCCAACACAGGGCGGGCCATAGATGACGCCATTGCTTCCAATATTGGGTATGGTCAATACGTCACCTGGCTCGATGATATGCGGATTAAGTATCTGTGGATTCGCCTTGCGCACGGCGTCATAATTTGCTGCATAACAACGCGCGATCTGGATCATCCATTCATCCACTACAACCTTATGCTGGATGCTGGAGCCGCGCGTCAGACCTGACGATGAAGATGCGAGTGTGATCGTCGACGTTACCGCCGCTGAGACGTTTGCCCCGCCTCCAGAGGCAGTTGCGCTATTCGTAACCGAACCAGTTGTCAGGTCGGCTTGAACGATGGCGTAAGTGCTGGTGCAGGTCAGTGTCTGTTGAGGGGCGAGCGTTGTGGCAGCGACTCCGCAATTAAATGGCGCGGCGAATTTATTATCCGTGATGGTGAATTGAACTGGCCCAATGGCGGCAGTCCCTGTGTTTTGGATCACATAGGTATATGTAATGATCTGGCCCACCTGGTTATAAGTTAGCGGACTGGCCGATTTGGTCAGCTTCAAAGCACTGACTGGCGGCGTGAAGTTGACCGTGGTGCTGACCTGGCTGGAACTGAATCCACCGACGCTGGCTGTGGCAAGATTTGTCACCTTGCCATTGGTGAGATCGGTTTGTGTGATGGCGTAACTTGAAGTGCAGACAATGCTTTCATTCGCATCAAGCGAAGCATCCAGATTTCCAACAGTATTAACTTCTGGACACTTGACGGTTGTCTTATCATCTACTAAAAGGACGGGCCCGGCCAGCGGCACGATCCCTACGTTAGTGACAATGTACCTGTATCTTATTTCCTGGCCCACCGTGTTGAATACCGTTTCGTCCGCATTCGGCGTCCTCACATCCAGTGTAACAAGCGGGGTGGTTATGGTGGCCGTGTTCGCGATTTCTGGAAGCAGTGACTCTGGTTCAGGGGTCGATAATAGATTGCATGATGCCAGGATCACGGCGACCAATGTTAGCAGACTGAAGAGTTTTGTTTTACCCATATCCGTCTTCCTTTCTTTTTCAAATATGTTGGGTTCAATGGAAAAGCGAATCGATGGGAAATATCGATGTCAAATTACGAATTATTCAAATTTCAGTATAGCATCTCCGTGTGCAAAATCAAACACCTGTTCTCTAAAAAAGCTTTATTTTTTAGGAACTGGTGCCTCAATTTTGTGCAAAATAGGCTGTATTTCGTTGTAGTGGGAGATTCTTGTGCACGGATTGGAGAGATGAGTCTGCCGAAAAAACTCTTTTTAACACGAAGGGCACGAAGGAACTCTTGTAGAACTCTCAGCGGCTTTAGTTTTGACCGTGTTGAAAAGCATGTGCCTCTGCCGTGACCTTGCTGCGGGTGAGCCAATAACGCAGCCAGAGCACGAAAAAGAAGAAGAAATCCACACTGGAGATGATGGCGATTTCCAAAAAGATGACCTTGTCCATTTGTTCAAGCCAATAGGAATAGCTGCTGAAGGTTGTATAGGAATAGAAAAGCAGAATCCCCAAGCTGACCAGAACCGCCAGTGGAGTTGATTCAAGAATCCGCACCGTGTTGGCTCGTTCGCGTTCCGAGGCCCCAAAGTTGAAATAGACAAAGATGCCGAAGAACATGCACAGGAAGTATCCCCAGATAAAGAAGGTATGTTGGATTTCTTTTGCACTTGTTAGTACCCATGCAACGACCGCATACAATGTCATCAATTTGCTAGCGATGACCACGATCACGGTCGAGAAAAAATGCGTAGACCAGGTAGGAGCCAGCATTTTCGGAAAGCGCGGAATGTAGCTGACAATTGCAAGGAACAACGAGCCGAGCACCATAATGACCATTAATGTATTGGTAAGGGTTTCGTTCATGTTAAAGGACTCCTGTGGACAGCCGCCATGAGACGCTCGCGCGCTGCGGCAAAACTGAGGCTGGCAAGAATATCCTCTTTTGTTAAATAGGGAAAATCATTCAGGATTTCCTGCTCAGACATACCCGAAGCAAGGTGTTCCAGCACATCATGGACCGTAATCCGCATTCCGCGAATGCACGGCCTGCCGCCGCGCTTTCCAGGTTCAATAGTGATAATGTCTTTGAATTGCATGGTTTACGCTCGTGGAAGAAGATTACTTCGCATTTACCTTATCTTCAATTTGCTTGTAAATATCTCTGCCTTTCCCGTCTTTCTTAACTGCCATCAGAAATAGACCCTTGCCTTTGCTTTTGGATTCCCATAATTCACCGATGTTCATTTTTTCTTTTGAATCATCGTTGGTTTCATAAGGCTTTCCTTTGTATTCGACTACCAAAATACGGCCGTCATTGAGCAAGGCTACAAAATCAGGGTAGAAATAATCAGATGAAGTGGGTAGCTTGAAAGAGTAATCTGATTTTGAGAGATTTCTTGCCCAACAACGAACAGCCATGTTTCTATCAATGGCTTGGGCGCACTCAAACTCTTCGCCATCAGACTCTAATTCTCCAACAAGCGGATAATACTTTTTGTTCCAATCGTATCCTCCTTTGTAATACCAGTGGGCGGGATATTGGAATGGGTCGGTTGGATAGGAAAATTCATATTCATAATTTGTTTCAACGGCGGCTTTGGGGCCAAATAAACTTGTTTGATATCCATTTGCCATTGCATCGTCATAGCAGGCTTTGACTTTATCTCGTAACGCCTTTTCGAGAATAAAACGGGCGCGGACAAGATCGGATAACGGTATCTTTCTTTTCTCGTTCAGAAACGCAACCGTCTTTCGCAGGAATTCAAGCAATACTTTGGGGCGCACAAAATCCTGCCTGACCCTTCTTTCCAAATCCTGGCTAAGTTGATTAACTGTCCAGTTTGTTGGTGCGTCGCTTAGGTCAAACAGGGTTTCAGTTCCCAGGAATTTTGTGGTGAGATGTTTTCCTTGAATATCAATCAGCCATGTGTCGGCTTCTTCCCTGATCGAAAATTCATTTTCAGTTAATTCGGTTGGATATTTAAGCAAATTCCAATCGCTTGGATCTAAAAACCATGATTTACCTGCCACTTCCCATTGACCATCCACAAACATACATAACTGCGGCACTGCAAACTTTTCGCCTCGTTGGGACGGGGTTTTTGGCTGCTGGAGTTGTTGAACTGCAATTGTCTTTTCTACAATTGCGCGGTCTTTCTTTGGTGCGGCAAGCACAAGTTTTTCCGCAAATTCGGGCGTGATCGTTCCTGAAATTTTATACTCAACTTCTCCCGCGCTAACCTGATTGGTTGTGATTTGCGTAAGTTCTTCGGGTGTGAATTTAGATAGGTCGGGCTTTGCACTCAAAACAACTTTTATTACAGGTTGAGCCAAAGTTAATTGACCCGTATTATCGTCTGGGAACAGGCTCGGCTGGGGAAGAATCGCTTGTTGGGCTTCCTGCGCTTCAAAACCCATGCTGATCATTCGGTCTTGCAGTTCAGGGACGGCATTCTTCCAACTATCTTCCGAGACGTGAGCATAAGCGCGGTTGAGTTCATCCTGTACGCGCTTTGTGGCGTAGGGCATTCGCAACACTCGCCCAAGGATTTGTTCGATGTCTTTCTTGGAATGAACTGTTGCAACCGAACAAAAGACATAAGCAAAAGAACAATCCCAGCCTTCCTTCAAGGCTTCAACGGTGATCACAAAATCAACTTTATTCGTTGGGTCGAACAGGTTTACACCATCCAGTTCGCGTTGATTGCCTGTGGCAATTGCGATTCTCTCCCGTGGAATTTTTTCCTGTTCCATCAAGTAGTTCAAAACAATTTCATAGGTGATTTCATGCCCCTTGTCTTCGGCTTGGAATAAAACAATTGGGCGGATATACTCGCGTTCCTGTTTGGCTAGGTTATGAAGTTTCTCGCGAGTTTGTACAGCGGCGGTAATTGCTTCCTGCCATGTTTGATGTTCAGTAAGAACAATCGGCAGTTTAATCATATCGGCGGCTTTGAGTTCGGAAGCTGAAACGCTGTGCAAGATGTTGCTATTTGCGGCGGGCGTGGCTGTAAATTCGATGATGCAAGCAGGTTGAATTCTTTGCATAACTTCAACGCTTAAGGGTGATGTTGAGTTATGTGCTTCATCTATGATCACGAGCGGACGATGAAGGGTCAGTAGATTACGGAATGAAAACTTGATCGTACCTTTGCCTGCGCCTTCTTCTATTTTTTCCAATCCCTCAAGGGTTTTGGGAATGTTTACGAAGTGCGGTTCAAGCGCTTCGTGATGTGAATAGACTTTGCGGCCTTCTGTCTTGTCCACGCGCAGGGTTTGCATTGTGCCGACCACAATCACGGCTTTGCTCTTTATATCCTGCGGACGGATTTGTGTGAAATCGATAATATCTAAAACCAAAACCTGACTGCCGAATTTTTGGGCAATGGCTTCACGGTTTGGGTGGCGTGTATTTTTCAACGTTTCGAGCGTTTGATTGCGGATTGTATTTGTTGGGACAAGCCACAAGACCAGTGGGAAATCCTGTTCCATGTAGGCTTGTGCCGCAACTGAGATCGTATGCGCGCTTAGGAATGTCTTGCCGCCGCCTGTAGGTAATCTCAAACAGACATAGGGTGTGTTTTCCAACCCTTCTAATGGACGATAAGGGAGCGGCATGGCAAGTTTTGCGGATTGTGTACGATGAGACTCAAAAGCCACCGTATGATTCCCAAAGCGGGTTTCTTCAAGGAATTGGCGTAGAAGGCCAAGCGTTTCTGATTGATATTTTTTCAGTGTGAACATGTATTCTCCAAGCAGACCTGACAGGTCTCCACAAAACGATTATTTATCGTGACCTGTGTCCGCGCAAGGATTTCTGAATGGTGCAGCGCTGATGAGACCTGTCAGGTTTTAACTAGCGCGCCTTGATGTCGTAGGGAATATGTTTGAAGGTGATTTCTTCGCTGCGGAGGACGCTTTCCTCCAGCATGGACATTTCACCGTAGATCACTTTTTTACCTTTGTGTTTTGTCAGTTGACGCAAAACACGCGAAGTTAATACATTGCCGCCTTTGGGATCAATATCGCCAAGAATGCCGTTGTATAACAAATAATACGCCGTTTCGTTGTGAACACCAAGCAAAGGTGTTTTGGGAGTCTTCAAGATAGGCGTATGGGTTTCAGAAAACCAAACATGTGCAGCTAGGGTTTTGAACTTCACTTTCTCGTTGATGTGTCCTTGCTCATCAAATACTGTTTCACCCAAACGATAAAAATTGAAACCACCGCTGCCCTGCCAGTTGACTTCTTTTGAGATACCGCCTTGCTCGCCCTCAATTACTTTCTTCAAGCGTGGGGCACAATGCGTAACGGCATGTTCGCCCATCTCAATACCAATATATCTTCTGCCCATTTTGTGAGCAACCGCGGCGGTTGTACCAGAACCCATGAAAGAGTCTAATATTAGATCATTACGTAAAGTGCAACTTTCAAAAATTTGTTTGATTAATCCCTCTGGTTTTGGAAAAGCAAATTTATCGGATAAACCGAATAAATCCATGCTTTGATATGTGCCATGTTGCGTGTAATGGCCTTCAATAATTGTTGCAGGTTTACGCTTTCTTTCTTCTCCGCCTTCATCGCGTAAATATTGTTTGTAGGATACCGTGTATTTTCCATTCTTTTTGTTAATAACTAACTCGTTTTTGGAAAGTGCTTCATAAGTGCGTTCCCTAGACCATTGCCATTGCTTCTCTGGCCATATTTCTTCGCCGCTTTCTAGGGTTATGGGGTATCGCAAATTTGGCCTCTCATCCATGCTTGTCGTGGCCAATGGTTGAAGCCTATACGGTCCTCGTGTCTCAAAGTTTTCATCTTGATGTTTGTAATACTTTGTTACCGCTTGTTCATCTGGCGGCAGAAAGAAATCTGGCAAATACGAGAGATTTTTGGCGTAGCAATGTATATATTCATGCAAGCCAACAAAATAGCGAGCCTTAGCGCCGCCCCCATAGCTTTTTTTCCAAATAAACGTTGTCAAAAAGTTTTCTCTTCCAAAAACCTCATCCATAAGAACTTTTAAATAGTGCCCTTCGTTATCATCTATTGATACCCAAAGAACACCATCATTCGAAAGTAAATCACGCAACATTTCTAGGCGTGGATACATCGTGCTTAACCAAATTGAATGTTCCAGATTATCGTCGTAATGTTCAAAAGCACTTTGAGTGTTGTACGGAGGGTCGATATAAATACATTTCACCTGTCCTGCATAGTAAGGCAATAAGGCTTTCAAGGCTTCAAGGTTATCGCCTTGAATGAGCATGTTTTCAGTTTCCGAATCACCATAGGAGAGTTTAGGGTCGGCTTCAAGCAGGCGGTAAGGAAGATGTCCTGATTGTTTACGCGCTTCTTCGTCGTTAAGCCAGTGCAGGGTCGGCATTAAAAGTCTCCTCTTAAGCCCAAGTATACAGGAAAAAAGTTTTATTTTTCTCTAGAACAAGTCAAAGAAGTTATCCAACATATCAATGATCCATTCGATGACAATGCGCGGAACAGAGAGGAACACAAAGGCACAGCCTTTTCCCAAATAGACCGCAAGGTCGCCAAAAACCACTTGCACGAAGGTCTCAAGGGCAATATCGGCGAACTTTTCAAAGAATGTGAGTATGGCGATGGATGTACCTGCAACAACGGTCTTGATAACCGCCTGGTATATCACCACTTTGACAGAAAAAACAACAAAGATTTGGATGTAGATTAGCCATGTTTTTCTTGTCGGTTCAGGAGACAGGCTGGAAGATGGTATGGCCTTCTTGGGGTCTTCGTGATATTCCATTGAAAGTGCCTTTCTGTGCGCATGCATGGCGTGGTATTTGGCAATCAATTTCTTTGTGTATTCCAACTCAAGGATATACATCTGTAGTTTCTTGAGGTTGACGAGAATTTTTTCTGCAATCCATAGGTCAATCAGGAGGAAGACAATATATAGCGCTGATAATCCGATCCCTATGATGTCTATTGTCAAAGGTGCAACGATCAAACTGGTAACGGTTACAGCAATGATCTGGGCAATTTTTCCAGTGATCTTTGAGCGTAAGCGGTTTTTTGAGGAATTGAAATAAACGGCGCTCACCCCTTCTCGGACGAGATACCCTATTACAATAACGATTGAAAATGAAATTCCAAGTCCCATACGTTATCTAAAAAGTATAGCACCAAATCACTCGACTTTAATAATGCGATTTGTAAAATGAGACACCAATGTGTAAAGCATCGATCGAAAAAGACCTGACAGGAATTAATCCGATTTTTTCGAATCGCGTTCTACTTAGTTAATCATAACAATGAGAACTACAGGGCAGTTCACCCCGTGTAAGTATTGGTCTCGTTGAACAATTTATCCAATACATTTAGAACCAATATTAATTCCGCCCTCGAATGTTGATATTCCCATATTGCCAGTCTCGTCCTGAGCCTGAACGATGAAGATGAGTGTCCCATTGGCGAAGCCGATGTATGAGGCTGCATCACGGCTTATGTCAAGAACAGTCCGATAGGTGGTTTCACTGAAGGACATTGGTTCAGATAAAGTATCGCTGACTCTTGGGGTAAATTTATTAAACTCATCTGGATATTTAATATATGCATAAAGCAGGGTGACTTTGGCGATCTCGTTATCATCAAATACTTTAGCGGTCACCGTCAGTATTGAGCTGTCGCTTCCGCATTCACCGGGAGAAAAATAAACTGTTTGAGGAGAGACAGAAATGCTACTAATTCTGGGCGGCACTGTATCATGTGTGGGCGTAATCGTTGGGGGTCTTGATTCTGTGAGGTTCGGTATGGGAGTCTCGATTACGACTCTGGTAACGATTTGTGTCTCTACAACGATCACCGGTATCGTCTCTCTAATGACCCTCGGAAAAATCTGACTACCGCTCACAACTCCAACCGCGAATAAAACTGTGCTAACTGCCGCCGCTCGCCAATTGAATCCGCGACGAGCAGTGCTCGGTTGTTTAGCCTCTTTCGGTGATTTGGTTTTAACGGTGGGAGGCTTGCCGCTCAATTGCTGTAAGTTGTGTTGAGTCGCTTTCAACCCAGCCTGGTCACCGATGGCTTGGCGGATATTGATAGACTGATTCAGAAATTCGCGCGCCTGGTCAGCCAGGTCAAGGCTCATCGCGCGGCTTCCAAGTTGATGCAGAGTCCAAGCCTGGGTCTTTTTATCCCCTAGTGCGCTGGTGGCGTTCAAGATCAATTTCAGGATATCTTCCCAGCTTTGCCAGCGCCTCCACAGCATGAGGAATCGTTCCAAACCGCGCCCGAGGCTGATTACCGCGGGCCAGCGTTTCTTCTGCCCCGCCTTTTTGATCGTAGTAACAAGGATATCCTGTGCCTGTTCGATCAATGTATCTTTTGGATTCTGTGTCAGCCATCCAACAAAATAATTGATCATGTAGTCTTCCCAGGAATCCAAGTTCTTCCAGGTGCGGGCTAACGTCAACCCTAATGAGCCTGACAGGCTGTAACCAGACTCATCGCCCTGCACCAATCCGCGGGATTTCAGATCGTCCAATGTGGCTTGAGCCGAACTGGAGCTTGCAAGGGCGGCGAGGTGAGTTTGCGGAACGAGTGCCCCGCCTGCAACGGTCAGCAAAGCCAACATCCTCTGCTGAGGCTCTGGCAACGACTCGATTGATCCTTGTATTAAGAAATCCTCGGGCGATTTGATCTTTAATTGAGTCCTAAGCGCCTCCAGCGATTTTCCCTCTTCGCGAGTCAGTGCCGCAAATTGGAGGATGCTTGTCGGGTGGAAGTTCAATAGTTTGCAGATCTCGCGCGCAATGGCTTTGTCCTCATCACTGAGTGACCGACCAAGTTCCCGCTCAAATAATGCAAGCGATTCATTCTCAGGCAATCCGCCCAACGCCAGGGATTGACTCCTTCCCAACAAGACCTGCCCAGTGGAGATCAGCACAAAAGCGCAATTAGGAGCAGTATCAAGCAGGGAAGATGTATCATCATCGGACAGAGTCAAGTCATCCAATAGAATGAGCGCTTTTACATCCTGTAGTGAATGGAGGATTTGAGCTTCCTCGGCTTTGGCGTTTATATTGCTTTCATAAAAGCATTCGAAAAGTTTTTGGCGTAAATCATCCAGTCCCTCATCGCGAACAGAAAGATAAATAACCCCATCCGAAAATTGACTTGTCTCTGGCAGATGCGCCAACTCATGCAGAAGGGATGTTTTACCGATGCCCGCGATCCCGCGCAGGACGATTGGGGTCGAAGCCCAGGCATTTTTTGCAGTCTCAATTTCTGTAGCACGATCCAGCAGGTTTGAATAACGGCGCGGGCGAATTACAACTGGCCCCACGCGGCGCGTAAAGGCAGGCCGCGCGGAAGGGGCCACGATATTGATCAGCACGCCATGTTCCGCAACTTGAATGTTGTGGTCGCCAACCGCGATCTGGCTCCCGACAACGTCACCGCCAATAGATAGCTTTGTTCGATTAGTAGCCATTATAGAAAGAGTATCTCATAGTTTATTTAGTTAGACTGGTTAAACTTTACATCTTTCCCTCACGATTTTCAAGACCTGGCTACTCGACCACCACCGACTTCCGAATCCCGACCTGCAACTTTCCAACCTTTAAACGTTTCAGCAAATACCACACTTGGTATAATTCACGCAATTTCAACTCGGAGAGCTACTTCGTATGAGCAAAAAACTTACAGGCAACCAAATCCGCCAGGATTTCATAGATTTCTTCGTCGAGCATGGGCATACCGTTGTGCCTTCGATGTCGCTTGTCCCTGGAGGTGACGCAACGCTTCTTTTCACTAACTCGGGCATGGTGCAATTCAAAGATGTTTTCCTCGGCACCGATAAAAAACCCTACACCCGCGCCGTCGATTCGCAGAAATGTATGCGTGTGGCAGGCAAGCACAATGACCTCGAAGATGTAGGCCGTGACGATACGCACCACACATTTTTTGAAATGCTCGGTAACTGGTCCTTTGGCGATTACTACAAAAAGGAAGCTATCGCCTGGTCCTGGCAGTTGCTGACCGATGTATGGGGTCTGCCCAAGGATAAAATTTATGCCACTTGTTTTGAAGATGATAAGGGCGACATCCCGCGTGACGATGAAGCTGCTGACATTTGGAAGGCACAGCCTGGCTTCGATCTTTCTCATGTTTTGTTTTTCGGGCGTAAGGATAACTTTTGGCAAATGGCAGAGTTCGGTCCGTGCGGGCCGTGTTCTGAGATTCACCTTGACATGGGCGAAGAGCGCGATAACCTGCGCGGCACAGACCACCGCTGCGGCGTGAACGGTGAATGCACACGCTACCTCGAACTGTGGAATAACGTTTTCATTCAATACAATCTTTTCGAAGATGGCCGCCTCGAACCATTGCCGCAAAAACATGTCGATACCGGCATGGGCTTCGAGCGCATCGTCTCCGTTTTGCAGGGTGTCGACTCCAATTACAAAACCGATCTCTTCAAAGGCTCGCTCGAAGTTTTGCGTTCGCTATCTGGTCATACCGAAAAAGAAATGCTCGCCGATTTCACGCCTTATCGCGTCATCTGCGACCACGCCCGTTCCGCCGCCTTCCTCATTGCCGATGGTGTTGTCCCTGGCAACGGTGGGCGCAATTATGTCACCCGCATGATCATCCGCCGCGCCGCGCGCTTTGGCACCAAGATCGGGCTCAATCAACCTTTCCTCGCCAAAGTTGCTGAAGCGGTCATCGATTATTATGGGGATTTTTATCCCGAACTGCAGAAGAACAAAGCCACCATCTTTGATAATTTGACTCGGGAAGAAATCCGCTTCGCACGGACCGTTGAAGCTGGTACGGCCCATTTAGAGAATCTACTCTCCAATCTCCGATCCTCTAATTCTCTGCTCTTAGACGGTCACAAAGCCTTTGACCTATACGCCACCTACGGCTTACCCTTTGAGATCAGCCGTGACATTGCGCGTGAACAAGGCCTCGATATCGATGAAGCAGGTTTCAATTCTGCGAAGGAAGTTCATAGCAAAGCCTCTGGCGGTGGTAAGGCCATGGGCAAGCTTGGTGGTGAAGATGCAGAATTCTTTGCCGGCATACTGAAGAACCTGCGTGAAGACGCCAAACTTGACGAGCACGGCGTTGAATACGACCCGTATACCAGCCCGAAGGTTGAAGGTGAGGTTCTTGCGCTGATCGTCAATGGCGAATCAGTTCAATCCGCTTCGCTGGACGATACCGTTGAAGTCATCCTACCGAAGACTGGTTTCTACATTGAGTCTGGTGGTCAGGTTAATGACACAGGTTTCATTCGAGCTGCCTCCACGAGTCGAGTAATCCCAGGAGGTAGCGAGGGGCATATCGAAACTGAGGGGGGCTGGGAGATCGAAGTTACGAATATGCGCCGTGCCTCTGCCGGCGTCATTGTCCACATTGGCGTGGTCATCTCTGGTCATCCCAAAGTGGGTGACCAGGCCATTGCCGAGGTGGATGTAACACGCCGTCACGACATCATGCGTAACCATACTGCCACGCACTTGCTCCACGCCGCCTTGCATCAGGTACTGGGCGAACACGCTCGTCAGGCTGGTTCACTGGTGGCACCAACGCATCTGCGTTTCGACTTCACTCATCCCGATGCCATGACCTCCGAACAGATCGAGCGCGTTGAGCGCATTGTCAACGATGCGGTTGCAGCAGATATGGAAGTGCTGCCCAAGCTCAAGGCTCGCGAAGATGCGATTGCCGAAGGTGCGATGGCTCTCTTTGGCGAAAAATATGGGGAGACGGTTCGCACGATCACTATTCTGGAGTCGGACAACTTGCTGTCTGAAACCCAGAAGCAAGCTTCTGGACTCCAGAGTCTGGAAGAATCCATCGTCCATCCCACCGCATCAGTGGAACACCAGCCAAAATATTCCTATGAACTCTGCGGCGGCACACATCTTGACCGCACTTCGGATATCGGCGCTTTCCTCATTGTTAGCGAAGGTTCTGCGGCGGCAGGCATTCGCCGTATCGAAGCTATTACGGGCCGCGGCGCATATGACCTGATCTCCAAACGTTTTAAGACCCTCAAGCAAACCGCTGGCATCTTGAAATCATCTGTTGAAGAGGTCCCTGCCAAGGTTGAAGTTTTACAGGATGAAGTCTCCGAGCTTAAGAAGGAACTTGCGAATTTCCGTGTTCAATCTGCAATGTCC
Organism: Candidatus Villigracilis sp.; assembly: GCF_057083605.1. Lineage (NCBI taxonomy): Bacteria > Bacillati > Chloroflexota > Anaerolineae > Anaerolineales > Candidatus Villigracilaceae > Candidatus Villigracilis > Candidatus Villigracilis sp. The sequence continues at coordinate 35,616 of NZ_JBXMTI010000012.1, forward strand.
GCTTTGAACTCGCAACTTTCAAATGTTCAAACTATAAAAGACGTGAATGTACTTGCAATGGAAGTTCCGAATGCAGATGTTGATACGCTTCGCTCCCTGGCCGATAAATTCCGCGAGAAATATCCTAAAAGCGGCGCGGCTGTCCTCGTAACAGGATCAACTGTCATCGCAGTGGTGACCGAGGATCTGGTCAAACGAGGCATGAAGGCAGGTGATCTCATCACCGGCATCGGTGGCAAAGGCGGGGGACGTCCCAATCTTGCGCAAGGTAGTTTGCCCGATTCGCGTGATAATTTCAATGATGCGATGAATAAGGTCAAAAAAGTAATAGATGAGAAATTGAAGTAAACCTGCGGGAGTGGATTTTTCCACTCCCGCTTGATTTAAACATAAATCTCATTACAATGATCTTATACTATCTGTGAGCCGGGAGGGCATTATGAATCAAATATCTGCCGTAAATAGAATTGGGGTGTGGGTGTTTGTCATTGTTGTTCTTGGAATTACGGGGAATTTATACTTTACTGCAAACCCAATTGACGGAGTTGGAGTTTCGAGGGCGTTGCTTTCCCTGATGATGATCGCCATAGGCCTGCTAACTTTTTATGGATTCATTGGAATTGGCCTAAATGATAAGTCGCATACCCTGTCTAAGAACGATGTGCGATTGGCGATTGTCATCTCTATCATTACGATGTATTTAGTTCTTGTGGGAACTGTCAGCTTTTTTAGCAAGGGCAGTGAACTACCTGTGATCACAGAGACAATGATCAATCACTTTACAACAATAGTCGGGGTGTTGATCGCTTTTTATTTTGGTACTGCAGCCTATGAGGCGGTAAACAAACCTCCAGCAGATAAACCCGCGGAAGATAAGACTATTGATGAGTTGAGTGAAAAACCCAAAAAGGAACCCTTGCCTAAACCAGCATTACTACAGAGAAAATAAGCACTAGGCTGACAAAGTAAGCACCACTCCACCAAAGCTATTCAACCGAATGGCTTTCTCTGTTGCCTCGTCTTTTTGGGATAACTTGAAAATACATTCAGAAGACTCAACTTGAAATTCCTTTTCCCGTTCGTCAAAATTCAAAAGGGTAATCACCTTCTCGTTATCAAACTTTCGTGAATAACCGAGCACACCATTGGGCAACCCTTCTATTAATTCTAGCGATCCTTCTTGCAGGGGTTTTTTCGTATTACGGATTTTCATCAGGCCCCGAATTTCATTCAATAATGTATCCGCTTCTTTGCTTTCCCTCTCCACATTGAACTCTTTGTAATTCCCATGCACGGGCAACCACGTCTTTTCAGCGGATGAAAAGCCTGCGTTTTTGGTCGCATCCCATTGCATCGGCGTCCGGACTTCGTCACGATTGATGGTGATGCCGAGCATATCAAAGACAAAGCGCGGGACGAATTTGAATTTGTGCGGGATCGGGTCGAGCGTGGTGGCAAGCGGAAACTTTGAGTCTGTCATGCCGATCTCTTCACCGTAATATATACATGGCACGCCGCGGACGGTGAGTTGCAGCAGAGCGAGCAGCTTGGCCTTGCGGACATCATCCCCAAGCCTGTGAATACTCCTGCGCCTATCGTGGTTGCTGAAGACGTAGACGGGCATGAATGGATCGGGGAAATATCTTTCAATATTCTGGATCAACTCTCGAAAATAATCTGCTGTAAATTTAAAATTGAGCATTTCAAAATCGAAGACCAGACCTAGCCCGTCGTTGATTTCGTTCCCCAAATATCTGCGGATGATAGTTCTGTTTCCGCTCACTTCACCGAGCAGGATTTTCTCCCCGAATTCATTACAGATGCTGCGTAGTTCTTTTGCAAGTTCAAAACTTTCTGGCTGATTCAAGTTGTATTTCGCTTCCTGAAAGAATCCAGAAGGATCATCTTCGGTTGGGATAAGTTTGAATGAAAATGGATTGTCGCGGAATTCGGCATCTTTGTAGATGGCGTTGAAGATATCCAGCCGAAAGCCATCTACGCCTTTGCCAAGCCAAAAGCGGACGATTCCAAGCATGGTCTTTTTCACCTCAAGGTTGCGATAGTTCAAGTCCGGCTGGAAAGGAAGGAAACTTGCCCAATAATATTGTTTCCGCTCGGGTGCATAATGCCAGCCGCTTCCACCTGTCTGACTGTGCCAGTTGTTGGGAACCCCTCTCCATCTCCCCAAAGAATGGGGAGATGGAGTTTTCCAGATGTACCAATCCGCTTTGGGATTGCTTCGCGAGGAGCATGACTCTTTGAACCATTCGTGCTCAATGGAAGTGTGGTTCATCACCATGTCGAACACGATTTTCATTTTGCGCTTGTGGGTTTCTTCAATCAATTGCAGAAGGTCGTCCATCGTCCCGTATTCGGGAGCGACGTCAGTGTAGTTGGAGATGTCGTAACCGGTATCAGCTTGCGGCGAGGTAAAGAACGGCGAGATCCAGATCGTTTCAAATCCCAGTTCGTGGATGTAATCCAGTTTTTGGATGATGCCTTTTAAATCCCCGATCCCATCACCATTGCTGTCGTAAAATGAGCGCGGATAAATCTGATAGATAGCTGTTGTGTGATACCAGGGTCTGCTCATACTGCGTTTTTATTGCGGCGGGTTGAAAACACAAACTTGATTTCGACCATTTTGTTTGGCCTGATACAAAGCCTGATCGGCTGCATCAATAAATTTTGTAAGAGATTGGAATTGACCGGTGCTACCCGCCACACCCAGGCTGATGTTCACATGGAATGACTCTCCATTTTCCAAATTCAATTGCAATGCCGCCGTTCGGAGTCTTACGCGCTCAGCAACTGTGACGGCTTCCTTCAGTTGGGTGTCTGGCAGGATCAGAATAAATTCCTCGCCACCCCAACGCCCAACGCGATCATAATTTCGTAAATCTTCCTTTATGACTTTTGCCACCTGCTGTAAGGCATGATCTCCAACCTTGTGTCCGAATCGATCATTGATGCTTTTGAAGTGATCGATATCGAGCAGGATGATGCTCATTGTGCGTTCTTTTCTGCCAGCCAAATTGAACTCAGCCTCGGCATATTCATCGATGGCCCTGCGGTTAAGCAGGCCTGTCAGGCCGTCGTGCATGGCCAAGGCTTCCATTTGCTCACGCGCCTGTGTAAGTTGTTGCTCCAGGCGGAGGATGCGCATTCCGCTGGCGACACGTGCCTTTAATTCCCTGCTGTGAAACGGCTTGGTCAGATATTCATCTGCACCCGATTCGAGGCCGAAGACGATGTTGTCCTGGTCACCCATGGAAGTTAGCATAATAATGTAGGTGTAATTTTTTTGCCCGCTGGTTCGAATGTTTTGCACCAGCTCGGGTCCGCTTAGATTTGGCATCATCCAATCTGTAATGACAAAGTGGAAGGGTTCGCGCTTGAATAATTCCCATGCAGCCTGGCCGTCTTCCGCCTCCACAACTTCATAGCCCGCCTCCAGCAGGTTCTTCTGGACCATTCGCCTGAATATTGGTTCGTCTTCGACGATAAGAATTTTCATAAGCTGTATTGTAACTTTAATATGGCGATGTTTCATGCTTTCAGCGAACTCCACCTGACAAAATTACAAGTTGAATTTCGTTGGGATTCGTGTCACAATAACTCATGTCGTTTTGATGGGGGAACTTTCCCCGCAAACGATACGTCCATTCATCACAATATGATGACGATCACTGGGATTGTCATCCAGAAAGGAGGGCTTATGACTTAACGGATTCCTTTGAAGCTCAGCGGGACGCCGCCTGCTGGTCTTCTTCACTTGTTTGCGTATAAAAATAAAAATTCAATAGGAGAAGAAAAATGAAAACCTTACGCAAGGCCCTTGGCCTTTGTGCTCTATTCTTATTGCTGTTTACAGTTGCTTGCGGAGGCGCTGCGCCAGCCGCAACGGAAGCGCCCTCCTTGCCAGATTATGATTTTGAATCAGCCCCTGCAACTGAAGCCCCCGCAGCAACCGAAGCGCCTGCCTCCGCTCAAGAACACAGCGGACAACCCCCATCCAACGAACCGCCAACTGATATGTTCTTTGAGGACCATGGTGTCAACCCATCCATAGATACGGATGATGACAACCTATCCACTTTTGCATTGGACGTGGATACGGGCTCATATACCGTCATGCGCAACTATTTGAACGATGGCAATCTTCCGCCCGAGGAGTCTGTGCGCGTGGAAGAGTACATCAACTATTTCGATCATGGGTATCCGATGCCTCCGCCGCACCAGGCTTTCGGTATTTATATCGATGGCGGCCCATCGCCTTTTACCGAAACCGAACGCTATGACATGATGCGCGTTGGCATTCAAGGTTATGATGTGGATGCGGAAGACCGCCAGGATGCCGCGTTGACCTTTGTGATCGATGTCTCTGGCTCGATGGATATGGATAGCCGCCTTGAACTCGTCAAGCGTTCGCTTGAATTGCTGGTTGAACAATTGCACAGTGATGACACTGTCAGCATTGTGGTTTATGGATCAGATGCCCGCGTCGTTCTGGACCCGACGCCTGGTTCTGAACAAAAGAAGATTCTCAGGGCGATCCGCAAGCTTGAGCCTGAGGGCGCTACAAATGCCGAAGCGGGGATTCGCCTTGGTTATGGCATGGCAATGGAGGCCTTCAAGTCGGATGGCATTAATCGGGTGATCCTTTGTTCGGATGGCGTGGCAAATGTCGGCCAGACAGAAGCGGATGCGATCCTCGAAGAGATTAACCGCCACGTCGAGCGCGGAGTCACGCTCACAACCATTGGCTTCGGTATGGACAATTACAACGACACTCTCATGGAACAGTTGGCTGATAATGGCAATGGCTTCTATGCCTACGTGGACGATATGGATGAAGCCCGCAAGCTTTTCATCGACGAGATCACAGGCACTTTGCAAACTATTGCATTGGATGCAAAAGTACAGGTGGAGTTCAACACGGATGTCGTAATGCGCTATCGCCTGGTGGGTTATGAAAACCGCGCTGTGGCCGATGATGATTTCCGTGACAATGAAGTGGATGCAGGCGAGATTGGGGCAGGGCATTCCGTGACAGCCTTGTACGAAGTCAAGCTGTATCCAGAAGCGCGCGGCAGAGTTGCGACGGTCTTTATGCGCTGGGAAGACCCCGATACACATCAGGTCGTTGAAATCTCACAGGATTTTGAGACGAGTCAAATTGCATTTGATTTCGAGGAAGCCGACCCATATTTTCAACGCGCTGTGGTCGTTGCTGAATATGCCGAAATCCTGAAAGGCAGTTACTGGGCTGAGGAAAGCTCAATGGATGATGTCTACGATGAGGCCCGCCGCATCAGCGAATACCTATATCGTGATGATTACATGGAGGAATTCGTGGATTTGGTTCGCGAAGCTCGCAGGCTGTTAGACTGATCTTTAAAGTAAAAACTCATCCTCGCATTCGGCGAGGATGAGTTTTTACTAACTTCGCCTTGCGCGCCCTCATCCCCAGCCCTTCCCCCGAAAGGGGAAGGGAGTCCCCTCTCCCGCAGGGAAAACACTGCGTAAGGTCACTTACTAATTTCTCAAATTTACATTTTCCTTGCCATAAACCAACCCCAGCCTTGTTCCCCGCGCTGGTTGCGGACGATCTTCTCATTCCATGATTGGCGAATCTTAGGCATGGAGCCGTCCTTTGGCAATTTGTCCAATTCAATATGCAGGTAATCGCCAAAGAGTTTGGTTTTATCCATGGCTTGAACTTCACTAAAGCCCGCCTGCTCTATGAGTTTGCCATAATCCTTGACGGTGTGCAGATCGTAGCCGCGTTGCGCCACATATGCCAGGAATTCATCGCTGTGTGTTCCTTCACCCCAGCAGTAATCAGTAAAGAACAGTAACCCGCCGAGTTTGAGCGTGCGTTTGAGCGTTTCAAATAGGCGTGCTTTATCTTCAATATGTAGGAATGCATCGCGGCTATATACAACATCGTAGGTCGCATTAGCCTTGCTTTCCAGAATATCTCCAAATTCAAAGGTGACGTGTGAATTGAGATTCATCTCTTGCAAGCGTTCCTGGGCAATGGCGAGCATATTGTGAGAAAGATCCAACCCGTGGACGTGGACGCCATATTCCTGCGCCATGTGAAAAGCTGAGCCACCGATGCCACTGCCCACATCCAGAACCTTCATGTCTGCTTTGAGATTAAGCATCTTGACGATTTCGCGTGTGCTATCGAGTCCGCCTGTGCTGATGAAGCCGTGCCCAAAAATCTTTTCGTACTTTAAGATCGACTCACGCGTGTACTGGGTTGAGTCCAGTAGTGCGCTGTGATCCTCCACTGAGGCTGGCGGTGTGCTGACGAGAATGTCCATTTGTTTTCCTTTGTGAATGTATTGGGTTTTATTAAAAACAAAAGTCACTTTTGAAGTGACTTTTGCATCTTAATCCTAGAATGCAAAATCCGGGTTGAGGTCGGTTTGCGTGTTTGACGCTCCCTGATCCGCCAACGCTTGCGCGTACATGTGCATCTCATCTACTGACTCGATCAATACATCTGCGTATTCCACCAAATCTCTCGCGGAAGATACGCCCGAAAGCACGCCCACCACCAACCCTGCGCCAGCGGAACGAGCCATTTTCAAGTCTGCGGTGGTGTCGCCAATAACCATTACCCTGGCAGGGTCAATTTGCATTCTTTCGCAAATTGTCAACACCATATCCGGTGCGGGCTTGGCTGGAATCCCATCGTCGGCGCAGACCATGGTGGCGATGTATTCTTCGATATCAAATGCTTCGATCATAGCCTGGGTGGGAGCGCGGTCATCGGTGGTGGCGATGCCGATCTTAATCCCTTTGCCATGCAATTGGCCGAACAACAGGCGCGTATCTGTAAACTGCTTTGCCAGAATTACGGGGTCTGGAATGCACCAGCCTTTCTCAACAGCCTGCTCTGCATCTTCCGAATCTAAGCCAACCGATTGCATTACTTCAACGGTCAGGCGATATAGCAGTGCCATGGGTGTTGCTGCAAGTTTTCCATGCGCCAAAACCTTTTTGTTCTCATCGTCATACCCCATTGCAATGCATAAAGCTTCACGGACGTTAAGTCCGCTGACCAAATGTAATTGCTCTGCCAGATACACCACCCAGCCTCCCCACATGGCATCGAAATCAATGAGTGTGCCGTCTTTGTCGAAGATGATTGCCTGCGCTTTGAAATTTTTCAATCGATCCATTAATGTTCCTATTCATTCCGTAAATAAAATGACAGTCACTTCAAGGCGACTGTCACCTTATCATTACTTGTTTATATGAGTGCCTATTTTACCTGAAATTCAAGAAGGTAAGATGTAAGTCGGATTGGCAATCCGACTTACATTTGCGATGGCAGGGGAGTTTATATATTTAGCTCAAGTTGCTACCTTGATATAAAAAGAACGCGTCACCCTGAGGGAGCGCGATCGCCGCGACCGAAGGGTCTGCGTTTATAGCGTCAGAGATGCTTCGGGGCGAAGAGCGCCCCTCAGCATGACACAACGAGAGTATGGTAGCAACTTAGGTTATTTATGCAACGGGCATTATAATCATTGCATTATGGCAAAAGAAAAAGTTGTCGTCGCCATGTCTGGCGGCGTGGATTCATCTGTTGCGGCGGCTCTACTCAAACAGCAGGGCTATGACGTTACCGGTATGATGCTGCGTTTGTGGTCTGAGCCTGGCAAGGAAGATTCCAATCGCTGTTGCACGCCCGATTCAATGGCGCAGGCGCGGCGCGGCGCGGGGATTCTCGACATTCCGTTTTATGTAATTGATGCGAAGGATGTTTTCAAGGAAACCGTCGTGCAGTATTTTTTGGATGGATACGCGCGCGGCGAAACACCCAACCCTTGTTTGTTGTGCAATCGTCAGATCCGCTGGACCTTTCTTTTGAATCACGCTTTGGCTCTGGGCGCGGAGTATATGGCAACGGGGCATTACGTCAGAATTCAAAAGGCCGAAGATGGAAAACATAATTTGCTTCGTGCTATCGATCACTCCAAAGACCAGTCCTACGTTTTGCATGTCTTAACGCAGGATAAACTTGCCCATGCGCTTTTTCCTGTGGGGGAGTATCCCAAGCCCGAAATACGCCGCCTCGCCGCGGACTTTGGCCTGCCTACTGCTTCGAGAGCAGATTCCCAAGACCTATGCTTTCTCGCTGGAGATGATTATCGTAATTTCCTTCAGCGCAACTCTGCGGAAATGTTGAAGCCTGGCGAGATCGTCACGAGGGATGGCAGGGTGCTCGGTGAACACACTGGGTTGGCCAATTACACCATCGGTCAGCGCAAGGGACTTGGTGTGGCCTCGCCTGTTCCGCTTTTCGTCATTACCAAGAATGCGGCTAGCAATGCGCTGGTCGTTGGCACGCAGGATGAATTGGGTTTGACCGAGATCATTGCGCGCGATGTCAACTGGATGAACGGCGAAACACCGAGTGAACCTTTCCGCGCGGAGGTGAAGATCCGCTATACGGCAAAGGAAGTTGCGGCGCTGGTCAGCCCGTTGGAAGGGGATCAAACGTCGGTTAAGTTTGATGCGCCTGTGCGTGACGCCACAGCAGGTCAGGCGGCAGTCTTCTATCAAGGCGAGGTGATGATCGGTGGCGGAATCATCATCTAAATAATTTGCACGCAGACTGTTATTGAGTCAAGAATGTGCGCTGCACTCATGAACCACACATTTCATCACGAAAGGATTTCCCATGAACTATCGTATTGAATCACTGATGTCTGCCCGTTTGTTTGTTGTGCCGCAATTTGCGGATGAACGCGTGTACTTTTTGAGCAATCTTTCAGGGCACTTGAGCTTATATGCTATGTTTTATGGCGGCAGTGTGCCCGAGCCGCTGCTCCCGCCGAACATCGCTCTGCAGAATCCGCATTTGATCGGCGGACATTCATTTTATGTATTTCCTGAATTGGAGAAGATCGTGGTCATGATCGACCATGATGGTGATGAAAATTATCAGCCGATGTTGATCTCTTTGGATGGTGGCTTCCCTGAGCCTGCCTTCAATAATTTCTTTAAAGATTATCGTGTCCATCTTGGCGAATGTGATCGTGAGAAAGCCGTTGTTTATTTACTAGCTGAACGGCGTGATAAGCCAATGATCGAAACATATCGCGGTGATTTGAAAACCGGCAAGCTGACAAAGATCGCCGAAAGCGAATGGGGGTTTGGTGTTTCATCACATAGCAAAGACCATTCCAAACTTTTGCTTGGTACGGGTTATTCGGTGGGTGATGGCGTGCTGTATTCATGGTTGAAGGGAAAGAAAACCCTGTTGTATGGCAAACCATTGGAAGACCGCAAGCCAGGCGAGCAGGTTCCATTGAACGGGCTTGGTAATGCAGTATTCTCCCCAAGTGGAAAAGGAGCCATCGTAACCAGTGCTGTTTTTGAAGATACTTTTGGACTTGGCTACATTGATCTCAAGAAACCTGGCCTGATGCATTCAGTCAAGCTGAAAGGCGTAGCTCATACCGGCGTGGGTGAAATGGAAAATATTGCTCACCTGAAAGATAACCGTTATCTGGTCACCTTTAATATTGATGCCTGTTCCTGGGCGTATGAAGGGATTTTTGATGAAGCCAAGCTCACCATGAATCTCAAATATGTTCTGGTGGGGCAGGAGCCCTTCGATGGCGGCATGTTGGAGCACATGGATTACGATAAAGTGGAAGATGTCTTCACGTTCTCGTTTTCAACCGCCACTTCACCTACGCAGATATATTCCATTGAAGGCTCAAAACGCAATGATCTTTCATTGCATACAAATGAAAAAATTCTCGGCATTCCAGACGCGCATCTATCAAAGGGTGAGGATGTTTCCTTCATTTCACATGACGGCTTGCGAGTTTCAGCGCGGATGTATCTGCCTGCCAAGTCGCTGGGGTTCAAAGGCCAGCGTCCGCTTGTCTATTACATCCACGGCGGCCCACAGGGACAGGAACGCCCGGACTTTGCGTGGTTCTCCATGCCGTTGATCCAGTACCTCACCTTGCGCGGATTTGCCGTCTTCGTTCCAAACGTGCGTGGTTCCACAGGATATGGATTGAAATATGTCAAACACGTGGATCGGGATTGGGGCGGCCAGGATCGGCTTGACCACGTCCACGCGATGACGAAGGTCTTGCCAAAGGATAAACGTGTGGATGTCAACCGTGCGGCTGTCGTTGGGCGTTCCTATGGCGGCTACATGACCTTGATCCAAGCGGGTATGCACCCCGATCTGTGGAAGGCCTCCTGCGATATGTTTGGCCCGTATGACTTGCTGACTTTCTCTGAGAGAATTCCTCAAACTTGGAAACCATATTTCAAAATTGCACTAGGCGACCCCTCCAAACCTGAGGAAAAGGATTTCCTGATCGAGCGTTCGCCAAAGACTCATCTGCATAATATGGCTGCGCCTATGCTTGTGATTCAGGGCAGGAACGATCCGCGCGTGGTGGCGGCAGAGTCGGAAGACCTTGTGAAGCAGTTGAAAGCCAAAGGCAAGGAATTAGAGCTTCTGGTCTTTGAGGATGAAGGGCACGATGTACTCAAATACGAGAACCGTGTCACTTGCTACAATGCCATCACCGATTTCTTTGCGAAGCATTTAAACCCATAGAATGACTCTCCCCATAATTTTATTTGGGCTGATCGTTGCCACATTGCTGGGTGTGTTGTTCCACCTCCTGCGCGGGGGAGGTGGAATGCGCCTGCTTTTATATATCGGTTTGAGCATCCTCGGCTTTGCTTTAGGACAGTGGGTTAGCATAGCAAGCGGCTGGAGATTGTATCTCTTTGGCGCGCTGGATGTTGGCTTGGGGGTGATCGGAAGTGCTCTGATTTTGGCGCTTGGTGATTGGCTGAACCGGATCGATCCTAAAAATAAAAGCGGTGTATAATTTGCGCCCGTTGTCTATAAATGGTGATGGACTTCCAAAATATCCATCACATTACTAATTTTTGAAAGTGAGTAAAGAGTATGGAAATTGTAATGAACGTAATTGATCTCTTCCTGCATTTGGATGAATATCTCGCGAAAATTATTACAGATTATGGCGTGTGGACCTACGGCATTTTGTTCGTGGTGATCTTTGTTGAAACAGGCCTGGTGATCATGCCTTTCCTGCCTGGCGATTCGCTGCTGTTTGCGGCGGGCACATTTGCAGCTTTGGGTTCATTGAATGTGTGGCTGCTGGTTGGGTTACTAATTGCCGCAGCTTTTCTTGGGGATACCGTCAACTACACTGTCGGTCATTATTTGGGTGAGCGCGCCTACAACATCAAATGGATCAAGAAGGAGTATTTCGATAAGACTCACGCGTTTTTTGAGAAGCATGGCGGCAAAGCCATCTTCCTGGCGCGTTTTGTTCCCATCGTCCGCACCTTTGCGCCGTTTGTGGCGGGCATCGGAAAGATGACCTACGGTTATTTCATCACCTACAACATAGTGGGTGGTGTGGTTTGGGTACTGCTATTCACATTTTCTGGATATTTGTTTGGAAACATTCCTTTTATGAAGGAAAATTTTGAATATGTGATCATCGTCATCATTCTGATTTCTGTTTTGCCGATGTTCGTCGAATGGTGGAAGTCACGAAATAAAAAGGATGCGTACCCCAAAGTAGAGATTAGCGAAAGCTAACGCAGCCGAATGAAAGTGGCTGCCATTCTCTTTGCGATTTTCATCGTCATAATTATTGTATTGGCCGACATGGGATATTTGCAGGGGCAATTAAAATACCTGCATGACCTTCCCTTTGGCGATAAACTCGGACACTTTGTTTTGATCGGGACTCTCAGCTTTTTGATCATATCCAGTCTGATACAGGCACTTCCCTCCCATAGCCCGAAACTGGTTGCTGTTTCTGTGGCTTTGCTCCTGGCTGTTATATTCTCCATCGAAGAAGCATCTCAAATATCGATCCGCTGGCGGGAGGCTTCCTGGAGTGACCTTTTCGCGAACTATGCGGGCATCACATTCTTTGGTTTTCTGGCCTGGTCATTAAAAAGAAAACGGAAGCCCTAAAGACTCCCGTTTGTAACACGAGTAAAAGTGACAGCCACCCTTAAAGTGGCTGTCACTTTTTTATGGCATCAATACCAAATGCCCTTCACTATCATTGATGATAGATTCCTGCTCCCACCACATGGGATAGTATTTCACGTCCGCCCATAGCGGGGCCATGTCATCGTAATGCGGGTGATAAGCATGACCAGATTGCCCTGTGGTGTGCACGGTTAATGAATTATTCAAGTCGCTGAAATCCACGATCATACGCATGGAGGGCAGCCAGTTGGTTTCATAGCCATCTTTTATAGACCAACCTGTCGCGTTGACGATGGCTTCGCCGCCGCTGACGGGAACAGGTCCGCGGTTGAAGAGATCTTCGATCAGGAAGACGCCAGCTTCGCCCAGCGTTGAATTTCGGAAGGTGGCGGCGTGCATCTCGCCCCAATTCCATGTGGCCATGTCTTTGCCGAAGATATCTTCGAGTTCGGCTATGCCCTGTTCAAAGGACTTCGCTAGAATATCGTCCATGCTTTCGACGATATCTGTTGTGGATTTATCGTCCCAGAACGAGTCGTCAGGATGGTTTACTAGATGGCGCATGATGTCATTCCAGCGTGAGCCGCCGTCCACCCAATAGCGCTCTGGGATATCATCATTGAATGTGTTTTGAAGGAAATGTCGCCAGAACGCGTTAAAGATCGCCGCAGGTGTGGAGTCTGCCCGGGATTGATAGTCCCAGTTCTTTAGCGTATCAAGCGTGGGGTCAAAATCCGAGGCGAGGTTTGCATCCAAAAGGATCGGCACGAAAGTTTCGGCATTGGCATCGAATGAATCACCTTGCATCTGTTGAATATAGGCGCTGTTAATTTTATCGGGTGCATTCTGGATCATGCTGACAATCCGATTCGCGCGGAAACCATAATCCCAATCATATGTGATGAGGTATGGGTAGTCGTTTGTGGGCACTTGATTGTTCGCAGTGACAATATAACCTTCAGATGGATTGAAAGTGTAAGGCTGTTCTTCAAATGGAATGTAACCCGTCCATTCGTATTCATCTGTCCAGCCGGGCACCGGCAATGTGCCATCACCGTTCTTGCGGATCGGAATATCACCGGGCATTTGATAGCCGATATTTCCCGAAGTATCTGCATAGATAAGGTTTTGCGCAGGTACATGGAAATTACGTGCGGCTTCACGAAACTCTTCCCAATTTTGTGCCTTGTCGAATCCCCAAATTGCTTCGAATGGTGACGATGGAGTCAGCGCCGTCCACGCCAGCGCGATCACGTATTGCTCGGGCAGTTCAACGCCAGCGCGATCCTTGAACGCTTCAAACTCTTCGTCTTTGGGATCACCTTGATCCTTGAGCGGCCCATAGGTTTCAGAGATGACCGGACCATGACGTGTGCTGCGGACTGTGATATCGACCGCTTCACCCCCGACCACCGGAATTGATTCTTCCCGAGTGACAAAGTCCACCCATTGGCCGTTCACTTCGTATTGGTTTGGGTTCTCAGGGTTTACCCTTTCAATATAAAGATCCATGACGTCCGGGCCGGTATTGGTGAAGCCCCAGGCGATGTTCTCATTGTGACCGATGATCACGCCGGGAACACCAGCAAAGGAGAAGCCTGCAACTTCGAATGGACATTCATCAGATTTTTCGGTGCAGTGCAAACCAACCTGATACCAGATCGATGGCATTTGAATCCCAAGATGCGGATCGTTTGCAAGCAGGGGCATACCAGTATCTGTCAATTCACCGGAGATAACCCAGGAGTTCGAGCCAACGCCATCATTCCAGGGGCCAAGCGCATCATCCATTAAGGCGACATTATTTTCAATCGCCTCCAGTGCGGATATCGGTGCATTTGTCTCCGCGAAGCCTGCAGCGTTTGATGGAACGGTTGCTGAACCATCCCCGATTTGATTTACGATAATGGGATGGTCTTCAGGGTAAGCGGGGAACAATAGGGCAACTTGTTCCGGGGTGAGTGTTTTGAGCAGAACAGCGCGTTCGATCTCGTCCCCCATGTTGCCGCGCAGATCCCAGGCCATGGCTTTGCCCCAGGTCAGCGAGTGGATGGGCGTCCATTCTTCAAGCTCGTAGTCCGGGCTGAGCAGTCCGAGTACAGAATATTCAAGACTGAGTGCAGTGTCTTTATGGTCTTTGAGGTAGGCATTTACGCCCTCGGCATAATCTTGCAGAATAGCTTTTGATTCAGGCCCAAGCTGCTCATATTCTGCTTCGGCGGTTTGCCTCCAGCCAAGTGTTCGCAGGAACGCATCCGTTTCCACCTGCCCGCTTCCGAACATCTTCGAAAGTTCGCCAGAGCCAATATGCCGCCACGAGTCCATTTGCCAGAAACGATCCTGCGCATGGATATAACCCTGCGCAAAGAACAGGTCATGTGCTGTGGATGCATAAATGTGCGGAATGCCCATGCTGTCGCGATAGACATCCACCTGTGCGTTTAGACCATCCAGCTTAATCTCTCCGTTAATTTGCGGAAATGATTCTTGTGCCACTTTATTTGGCAGGTTGCTTTTGAAATAGTATGTTCCCCCCGCGCCTGCGATCAACACAAGAATAACTCCCCCGATCAGAATCTGCCACATCAATTTGACTGCTTTTTTCATGAGCCCTCCGAGTATATTAATATTGGATCCGCAGACTAGGTGGGGACTATAAATCTTTTTCTTTTGAAACCCATCTGATCTGCGAATATTTTTATAAAAGTTTTAGTTATTTGATCGTTCCCAACAATCTTGGGAACCAATACCACAAAATATCTGCGGCCGGCTTGCTGTGAATGGATATGGATTTATCCTGTAATGCAGCGGGCATGTAATAGCCGCGGCTGATAAAGCCTGAGACCCATTGGCGGGCATTGACTGCGGTGAGCAAGGCTTCGTAAATATCTGCCTGGGTTTGCAGATTCAAACTGACGGAAGCAATATCAGCATTCGGCCTAGATAAGACCGTTGAGTCAAAGCAGCTTCCCGCTCCATTGGGGATACATCCACTGGCTGCACCTGCGGCAGAAGGATATGCAATGGCAAGGATGAGAGGCTTATTTAGTAAAGATACAAGCGGAGCCACTTCGTTATCCAGCAGCCTCCCGGCTTCGTTGGCGTAGTCTGCTTTTGTGGCGCTTTGGTTTGTAGAAAGTGGTGCAGACCATAACAAATAAATGCCATCCACGTCTTGCAGGAAACTCAGCGGCGTTTTTATGCTGGATTGAGTGTATGGCATGGCCCAAAATATCTGCCCTTTGAAATGTGTTCGCACATCAGCGATGATGGCTTTCCATTGCGCTTCCACATCCGCGGGCGTGTTGGATGGATTGCCATCTGGCAGAGTTCCACCGGGTAATGCAGGCGTAACCCAATCACCACCGAGGACAAGGGTCTGCGCGCCAGTTTGGGAGGCGAGATCGGCGTAATTGATCGCGAATGCGCGATAGCGGGTGAACCAGGTCTGCCACCACTGCGCGTCACGCGGAGCATTCATCCAAAAGTTTGTGCTAAGCGAAGTTGAAGGATTCGATGATGCGGGGAAGTTTGGATTTGGAAAGAGCGCTACGTTGAGTCCCAAAGCACGGGCTTGTGAGATCATGATCGCAGTATCTATCCACAGTGGGTCTTGACCCGGTACGGTTGTAAAGCGTAGAGGCGAGATGTTTGTATACGTCCAACTTGGAGTGAGCACAGCCAGATTGGACCCCAACGCTTGTGCGTTTGCAAGCGCCTGAGGTGCATAATAAGACCAGTTTGGACGGTAAGTAGATTGGTATTCAATACCCGCAACAAAGGTATTAGCGCGCGATGTAATGACTGCTCCTACTAACGTAACCGGCTCCGGGTTCTCGAACCATTTCCATGAGCCAACATTGTCTACGATATCCTGACCAAGGATGCTGGTAAGTGCCTGCCGCCCGGTTGGTGCCGAGCCGACGGTCTGTCCATCGTCAGCACTTCCACATTGTCCATTGCGGCAGTAGCGGTATGAAAACGTGCCAAGTACATTTAGTGGCCCGTAAAGTTTATACGCCCAGCGGTTGTTACCAAGCGGCCACATAGGGATGGGTTCCATCCAGCCGAAGGTATTAAATTGCATATAAATAATATCGCCGGGCGGTGTGACGGATGGAACAGTAACTTCAAAAAGGATCGGAGCAGAATCTCCAGCAGACCAACCCGCTACAGTGTCTTGAAGCGTAATATCCTGTGCTGGCACGATAAATTCCCGCAGCACCCATTGACCATCCGCTTTGTGTTCAGCGTTCCAAAAGCCATCGCCTAGGCTATATTTGTATTGAATATAGGTACCGGCGGGCAAACCCATTGTGATCGCATATCGCCCATCTGCTTGCAGATTCATAATGGGCATTCGGTCTGTGTTTGTGCTTACGCCGCCGAGCAAGTCTGCAAAGGTATTGCCAAGCTGCAATAAATTTCCTGCAATTCGCACCGGTACACCCGGCACGGTAGATTCAGGAACAGAAACAATGAATGTGACATTCACAAGTTGTGATGGCTTCACGCGCAGGTCAACGATGGTTGTCTTGCCCTCTGCTACGGTTGCGCCTTGCTGAAATGGTTGATACATTCCATCCAGGCTGTAGGCGATCAATTGCTGCGTACCAACCGGCAGGCCACTTAGTTCAAACCGCCCAAGCGAATCTGTGATGTATTGAACACCGCCAGCAGAAACCAGCATATTTGGCAGAGGCGAGCCAGTATCGGAATTGAATACCTGCCCCAGGATCGTACCAGTAGCGCGCGCATAGGATTTATCCACCCAATCTGCGATGATGTCCTGTACTTCTCCGGGCCCCGCCACAAAGTGCATACGATAGCGGATCACAGAACCAAAGTTGGTATCTTCATTAATTTGCGAAGTGCCGCGGCGGATATAACGATATTTAACAACAGAGAAATATGGGAGGGGCAGAACCGCAGTGTAGGTTAGCGAATCGCGCGCGCTCATTGGGAATTGCGTGGCATTCAAAGAAAGCCCGGTCACTTCATCCATCACTGCGATGGAGAGCGTCTCATTTTGTTGCAGGGGTTCGGGTAATGTTACGATGAAAGTGGTCTGCGCCACAGGCTGCGGCGTTGGGGAAGGAATCACATTGCCCGGTATTGGTGTTGAATTACCGGGCGTGGTCGGATTAAATAATGAAATTGTACATGCCTGCCCAACCAGGATAAGCATGATCACCGCGCTTAGATAGCGGCGGGATAATAATGATTGCCTCTTCATTCTCTCTCCTCGATTAAATCCACCGCCTCACGTGGGCCTTAGCCTGCCGGCTCACCCTCAGCATTGACTTCATCCTCGGCATTTTTCTGCCTTCGCCCGGCGTAGGCGATGTAACTCAGGCCGATGCTGATAAAGTATAACAAAATCATGGGAAGCATCACCAACCCCATGTTGACCGGGTCAATGGTGGGTGTGACAGCCGCGGCGACGACTGCAATAATGACAATTGCCAATCTCCATTGCTGAGCAAGGATGGCAGGCTTTACCAATCCCATCGAAGACAGCACATAGATAACCAGCGGGAATTCAAAGAAGACACCGATCCAGATCATTAAGCCTGTAACAAATGAAAAGTATTCACGCGCCGCCCAAAACTGCGCAATCTTTGTAAAACTTCCAAGGAATGGCAGCGCGGCAGGCAGCAGCACATAATAGGTAAACGCCATGCCCAGCAGAAAGAGCAGGGTTGCAAACGGGATTCCCACCAGTCCCATTTTTTTTTCACGCGGTCTTAAACCCGGTGCCGCAAAGAGCCATAATTCAAATGCAATGTATGGAAATGCCACCGCAATGCCCGCAGTCATAGACACACGCATGAAGACGCCAATCTCCTCCGTCACTTGAATGGCTTGCAAATTTTCCAGCCCTTCGATGGGAATGGCGAGAAACTCCATAATATCCTGCGCCACCCAGAACGCAGCAATGACCGCAATTGCCAACGCAATGACCGCGCGCAGGATGTGCATACGCAGTGCTTCTATTTGATCCCACAACATTTGGCGTGTATCACTGTTGGTTGTCAGATCAACGAATACGTCTGCGATGGGGCGTTCATCTGGCTCTGTATTAAGAAATTTTTGGAATCGGTAAAGCGCTCGAAACGGGAACGCGAGAATATTGAAAGCTAGCTTGAAGGGGAAGATAATTATCTTGAAGAGAAAGCGAGAAACGGAAGCAATACCTCGCCACAAACCCAGAAAAAAATTACGCATCGCTCTGCTTGTCGCTTTCGTTTTCTTTTTGTTCGCTTGGGGAGGCTGGGGCCGTGCTCTCGGATGGTTTCATCGGTGTGGGTTTGGTAGTATAAGGCTGGGAGCGTGATGGCATGTTTGGGGAATCGGGCAGCTTCCCGCTGGGGCTTGAAGCGGTATTGATCTCCGTCCCAATCTGTTTTCCAATCTGATTCATTTCGTCATTTGCTTCACGCATCAGCTTGTTTGGCAGAGTGCGCAGTTCGCGTGAGGTCTGCTGAAAAATTTTCCATCCGTCAGAGGTAACAACGCTGCGTAAAAATTTGCCAATGGTCTTGCCAGCTTTTTGCATATCTTTTGGGCCAAGCACGATCAGCGCGATGATAATAATGAAAACAAGTTCAGACATTCCAATACCAAGGATTTCCATGTTCTATGATTCCAGTTTTGATTCCTGATTTATTCTATTTTTTATGATCTGATGAATTTCATTCTCGTGCTCTGCGAGTGTGCCAAGCACACCATTGACAAAGCGCGATGCGGAATCGGAGCCGTAAAGTTTTGCCAGTTCCACAGCTTCGTTGATGGCAACCTTTACCGGTGTTCCACGCGATACAGCAAATTCCCAAAAGGCAATGCGCAGGATGTTGCGGTCTATCGCCGCGATCTGGTCAAGCGGCCATTCGGGTGCATATTTTGCGATCAATTGATCGAGGTCTTGTTTGAGCGGTAGCACACCAAAGACGATCTGCCTGGCAAATTCAGCCAGGTCATCTGCCAGCAAAGTATCTTCCAGGCGTGTCTTTAATACTTCGCCTGGAAGATGGTTGTTTGCAATATCCGTTTCGTAAAGTACTTGCAGAGCAATGGAGCGCGCTCTGGTTCGGGGTTTCATGGGTCAGGCCTCGCTGTCCTCGTAATCTATATCTTCTATGTGAATGTTCACATGCCCAACGTCCATACCAACCATTTCCTGAATGGCGCGTGCCACCTGCTGTTGGACGTTGCGGCTGACCTCGCGGATGTTGACATTTTCCTGGAGGATGAGATGTAAGTCCACGTAGACGGTATTCTCCTCCGTTTCGATGCGGACGCCTTCGCTTGCTCCTCGTCTAAAGAGGCGATTCACTCCGCCTGAAATGGGTGCAAGGCGGCTTACGCCGGGCACGCCCAACGCAGCGAGACGCGCAATGGTGGTCAATACTTCAGGTGATACGGTTGTCTTGCCTTGAGTGGTTTCAGACATTCCTACTCCTTGATGAGAGTGAATAGTGATTGAATGATTGGAGACTTGTCACTAATCTCTATTCACTAGTCTCTGCTTTTTAATTACATCATAGCCATGCCGCCGTCCACGCCAAGGATCTGGCCGGTGATATAGGCGGCTTCATCGGAGGCGAGAAATGCGGCGGCGTAGGCGATTTCTTCAGGCTTGCCTTTGCGCGCGAGCGGCACCATTTTGAGGGCGGCTTCGAGGGTTTCGGGAGTCATGGCATCCAGGATTTCAGTATCTACAAAACCCGGTGCCAGACCATTGACCGTGATATTACGTGAGGCAACTTCACGTGCCAGGGCTTTGGTGAAGGCGATCTGCCCGCCTTTGGAAGCGGAATAATTTGTTTGCCCGGGGTTGCCCATTTGCCCGGCCACGGAAGCCATGTTGATAATACGCCCCACTCGTTTGCGCATCATGTGTTTGACGGCGGCCTTCGAGCAATTGAAGGTGCTTTTGAGATTAGTGTTGATAACCGCATCCCAATCCGCTTCGGGCATCATCATGATGAGTTGATCACGAGTGATGCCAGCATTGTTGACTAGGATGCTCAAGTCACCAAATGTATCAATCGTAAACTTGACCAAAGCCTCGGCTTGTTTGAAATCGGAAACATCTGCCTGGGATGCGGCAGCTTTCCCGCCTGCTTCCTTGATCTTATTTACAACTTCCTCAGCAGATTCGGAAGATTTGTTGTAATTGACCACCACTGCCGCGCCGCGTGCGGCAAACTCCAAGGCAATAGCGCGTCCAATTCCGCGTGAACCACCAGTAACTAATGCAACTTTGTTTTCTAATGATAATGACATAATGGGTTCCTTGTTGCTTGGAATTATACACTTGTTGAGTGCCTAAGGGTTTCTTAAAACATTTAGAAATTGTCTGAAAAGTAGGGACACAGCGAGTCAATTCAAGATTTTGGCCGTAAATCGTTTCGCTGTGTCCCTACAAATCCATATATAAAGTTGAGATTTTAGACAGTCTCTAGGGTCTATTCTTCAACCCATAAGCCAACCCTAGACCTCCACCCAATGCAATTATGGCTGCTACCAAGAAAGCATCCTGCCAAAAACGAATCGGGAAGAGGCGGATGAGGGTGTCGGAATAATAGAAGAGCCAGGAGTCGCCTTCGAAGAACAGGCTGTGAAACCCTGAGAAGAATGCCCAGAAAATATCGGGGTTGAGCAGAATACCAGCACCTGCGATCAAGCCAAGTGAAACTGCCAGACCGACCATCCACCAGCCGCCGCGGCGGAGGCCGTTGATGTATTCAGAAAGAACCTTGTATCTCCAGGCGAGGATTGCGAGAATTATAAGAATTGCCAGGGTGATGTACCAAACCATCAGCGACCCCTGCACCACGCCTTTGACATCTGCCATGTGACTCAGCTCGCGTTCTCCATACAATGGAGTACCGTCTTCAAACTTCAAATCGCCAAGATAAGAAGTATCTGCACTGTTGACGAGATACTCAACGGCATAGGGAGCCCATTGCAGGCGGTCAGTTTTTGTGAAGCCGTATTCGTCGGCGGGGAAGTAGGGCATGTTGTATTCAATGGTATAGAAAATTGGCGTGAGTAAAATACGAAGCGCAAACCCGATCAGGGCGAGGGGTGTGAGTAGTGAAACGAGGTAGGAGAGGATGGTTGGGAGTTTCATGGTTTATCTTGAGAAGGGTACTTCGTCCTGAGCGGAGTGACGAGCGTTCCCTTCGACAGGCTCAGGGCAGGCTTCGAGGAACGCGGCCGAAGGATGGACTGCTATGAATATTTTCTATTTTGATGTCATGTCCTTCGACTGCACCGCAAAAAGCACGCGGCTCCGCTCAGGACGGAGACAACTACTGCAAAAATTCCAGGCCGCCCTGGAGCACGAAGCTGACGACCATATTATTGACGATCCATTCGATGGGAGCGAGATCATCAGTGAAGACCATGGTGGTTTCGTAGCTGGGTTTCATGTTGGCATAAGTTGTCGCCATGGTAGTGACGAGTAATGGGTTGAGACTGGTATCTTGCGCCAGCCTCGTCAGGTTGGAGGCGAAGTTCTCAACTGTGGTCGGTCCTTTGGTAGCGAAGATCATGGTGTTCAAAGTTCCGGGGATATCCATGACATGCACCGATGGAAATATCTGAGCCATCGTGGTGGCGAGTCCGTCTATCAGGCGGCGGTCGCCGGGGACTGAGCCAACGTTGAGGGTCAGCACCCCATTGTCGGCCAGGTGTGAGGCGCTGATCTCAAAGAATTCGAGAGTGGTCATGTGCGGGGGAATATACGGCGGACGGTAGGCGTCGATGGCGATGATGTCATATTTGTTTTGACTGCGATCCAGGTTGAGTCTGCCATCGCCGATGACAACGTTTAAGTTCGGCAGGTTCAATCCAAAATATTTTTCGCCCACTTCAACGATCTTTTCATCGAGTTCAAAACCATCGATCAAAATGTCATCGCCATACACTGCAGTGGCCTGACGCGCGGCAGTGCCGGCAGCGAGGCCGACAATCGCCATGCGTTCAATATCATTGGGCGAGCGGTTTTCGTAAAAATATGGGCCGACCAAAAACTGCTCCCACGGGCCGTTGTAAAACAAAGTATCAGGGTGGTAAATGGAGTGAACGCCCTGCCCATCGTTCAAACGTAAAAGCGTATACCCGTTGATCTCCTGTACCTGAATGTAATTGTAAGCAGACTCGGTTTCATAAACCTGCCCCGCGCTATTCTTAAGCGCCTGCCCCGCAGAAAGAATAGCAATGACCGCAAGCAGGATGGGCATCCAAAGGAGCTTGAGCATTTCATTTCTACTTGCGAATTTCCCCAGGCCGGCCAGCGCAACAAATAACAAAAATAAACCGAAGACCAAAAATGTTTTTGTAGTCCCAATCGTCGGGATGGTGACAAGCGTTGGCAGAAAGGTGCCGATGAATGATCCAAGAGTTGAGATGGCGTAGATTTGCCCCGAGATCTGGCCAGCCTTGGATGTATCGTCCACGGTTAGGCGGATGGCGTAAGGTGAGATCGTGCCAAGCAATGTGATGGGGACAATGAACAGAATTAAGACTGCGATGAATGACCCGGCCATGATGCCAACGCTCAAGGCTTCAAACGCGCTCGCCGCGGACCTGAGAACTGGCCCGGCGATATAAGGCACAAGTGCCACTGTGAACGCCGCCCAAGCCAGAATGCGATACATGGCACCGGGCGTTGGGTTTTGGTCTGCCCATTTGCCGCCCAGGAAATATCCCAATGTGAGGTAGATAAGGATCAGGCCGATGATGCTGGCCCAGACCAGGTTGCTGGTGCCGAAGACGTTGCCGATCAGTCGGCCCGCGGTGAGTTCGGCGGCGAGAGTGGTCATTCCAGAGATGAAGACAGTGAAGAGCAGGTATCGTTTCATTGATTTTCCATTGAATAAGATGGATGGATTATACACGGGAGGAAAGAACCAAGGATGAAAGATGAAGGATGAAATCAAATTCCCCGAGGGCGTAAGACCTGACAGGTTTTATCGAGGCGTGAGTTAATCGGGATTCTTGCGAATCAAAATCTAGTTGATTAATCAGCCCTATGCAGAAACCTGTCAGGTCTTTTCAACAGTTTATCCAATGCTGAGCGGCGGTTTTGTTCCGGGCGGGATGGGAGAGACGTAATTGGCGGCGGCGCGTTTTTGTTTGAATTCCTCTTTTGCCTTCTCGCGGAGTTCTTTGTTTTGCATAAACTCGAGCGCGCTCAAGGCCATTACTTTGCCGGCGTATAACATGCCGCGTTGACCGATTCCCATTTTGCCTTGTGCAACGATCTGCCATGAATGTCCGGGCGAGCCCAGGGTCCAGCAGGTGGTGAAGATCTGTCCCGTAGGAACCACCCAGGAGACGTCGCCCACATCTGTCGAACCGGGTTGAACGACTTCGGATTTGAAGGGCGGCAAAATATCCTCGAAGAGCACGATCTTTTTTAATTCTGCGACCTTTTTTGAATCCAGCCCGTAGGCATAAGCCATTGTCTCGAGGCTGTCAGCAGGAATGGATTTGGAAAGTTCGCGAGCAAAGGCGTGTTCCTCTTCAGTGAATTTGGGCGCGCCCACTTCGATCAATTTGGATTGCAGGACTTCGTTAACGGTCTCGTTCGGAAGCATATTCGACATGCCAGAAATGACGGTGATCTCCACTTCCGTGCCGGTCATCATGGCCGCACCTTTGGCTATGTTTTTTACGCGCTCGAACAAGGCATCAAGCTGATCGGTGCGCGGCGCGCGGACGCTGTATAACGACGCTGCAAAATCAGGCACAACGTTCGGGGCCATCCCGCCGCCGTTGATGGTCACATAGTGCACACGCGCATCGGGGATCATGTGCTCACGCAGATAGTTCACGCCCACATTCATCAACTCGACCGCATCCAGCGCGCTGCGTCCATTGAAGGGATCCATCGCCGCATGAGCCGTCTTACCGCGGAATTTGAAGGTCACGCGATAATTGGCGAGGAAGTTTGCGTATAAGGTCCCATTGAATGTATCTGGATGCCAGGTGAGGCAGATATCGGAATCGTTGAATACACCGGCATTGGCCATGAAGGCTTTTCCCGCGCCGCCCTCTTCGGCGGGACAGCCATAATATTTGATCATGCCTTTTACTTCGCCAGAATCAATAGCCTGCTTGACTGCCATACAAGCCGCCAACCCCGCCACGCCCAGCAGATTATGTCCGCAGCCGTGACCGGGCGCGCCGTTCTCAAGCGGCTTTCTGTAAGGCACACAATCCTGGCTTAGCCCGGGCAATGCATCGAATTCGCCAAGGATGCCGATCACAGGGCCATCGGCGTTGCCGTAACTTGCCACAAAGGCGGTGGGAATTCCCGCCACGCCCCGTTCAAGTTTGAAGCCAGCTTCCTCCAGCGCGTCTTCGAGAGTCTTTGAAGATTCAAATTCCTTGTATCCCAATTCGGCATAGCCCCAGACTTCGTTGCTGAGTTCAATGAACATCGAGCGGTTTGATTCGATCCATGTATTCAGATCCATTTTATGCTCCTTGATATCGAGGTAGTAAAACCGTGAACAACTCCTCCCCCGTAGCGGACTGTACCTCCCGCAGCGATATCATCCCCTTGCGGGACGTCAGCCGCGCATGGACGCTATCGAGATACGCCACGATGCGCCGCTGTTCGTCGAGTGGGGAAACGGGGTACTTTTTCATTTATAGAATAACCCCAAACCATCAATCAGTTTATTGAAGGTATTTCCAAATTTGGAATCATCTTTCCAGGCAGAAAAATCAAGAATATTGTATTCCATTACTTGCTCCATTATCCTCTTCGACCACGGACTATTTTTCCAGCTATCGTCCAATGCAACGGGACATAAAACATCTCTACCCAGCTCCTTCTCGAGAGCTCGCGCCATTCGAACTTCATGCTCTACCCAATCGCTCTTAATAGAGCGTTCCGAAAGTATTAATAATACTGTTGGGTTTTGACGAATGGCTCGGTCTATCTATTTTTCCAATCGCCCTGCTTTAGCATCATGTATATCTCGCCAAAATCTAACGCCTTTCTTATTGAGCTGACTTTCGAGTTTGTCCACATATTTACCATCGTCATGACTGTATGAAATAAAAAGCGGTGAAATCTGGAGGGCTTGGCCTGCGCGCAAATCATACATCTTATAAAGGACTTTATTAATTTCTTCGTTACTTAAGCCGGGCTTATATAGCATTGCCGATTCAATTTCCCAATCGCTCAAACCACAATGCCGTAGGAAGACTTTTGGGATCTTTCCTTTTGAGAGAGCGATTGTGTCTGTCGAGATACTAGAGGGACCACCGTGATGCACATGTTCCAATCCTATAGCCTCGCTTAGATCTGAATTTCCAAAGATTGTGGCATACGCCACCGCACCCGAAAAACTGCTTCCAATGAGTCTGGCTCCCCAAAGATTGGCTTCGCTAATCTCGGCTCCTCTGAGATTAGTTTTAATAAGGTTAGCTCCTCTGAGATTGGCTTTAATAAGTTCGGCCCCACTGAGATCAGCCCCACTGAGATCAGCTCCAGTGAGATTGGCCTTGGAGAGATTGGCTTCACGGAGTTTGGCTTCTCTGAGATTGGTTTGATTCAGGTCAATCGCTACGCGGGGATTGTTCTCACGCCATCGATTCCAAACATCGATACCTTGCCTCAAAAGCTCTAGTTGTTCTCGATTTGCCATCTCATACCTCTCCCTTGAACGCCCACTCCCGATGGTCGCAGCACGGACGGCATCAGTGCGGACAACTCCTCCCCTGTAGCGGACTGTAGCTCCCGCAGAGCGTTGACCTTTACCATTATCTCTCAGCCTGTTGAAAGAAGTATTCCAAGGACGATGAGAAGCGCCAAGGTTATTCCGGTTTCCGCTAGAATCCACGACCAGCCATCTTTTCGTAAACTCTTAGTCAGCGCCCAAAGTATCCTTGGACGCTTTAACTGGAATGATCTTTCAATCGAAACATCAACCAATTTTTCAATGTAACTCCTATATTGATTAATGAAATAATCATCTATGTCCTCTGAATTTTGAATAGGCATCATCCACAGAAACAAGTGCCCTAAATAGATTCCTAGGGAGATTGTGGCGTAGATTAAGTAAGAGAGATTATTCTCCAAATGAACCTTCCCGTAGAGAAAAGACCCTCCAACTGCGATTAGTGTCCAAAGGGCAATGTTTACCCTAAATTCGATATCTCTTGTTTGTGCAAAGTGATTTAATTGTGTTTTATGAAGTTCCAACAAACAGTCCGCTTTTTCCCTATCTGTCATATCTACTTTGTTATTATTGCGTCTTCGAGTCGCCATCATAGTTCTCCTTTGAAAGCCCTGTCCAGCGCGGACGGCAGCAGCAACGCGTCCAATTCCTCTTGCGTTTCTGACTGTACTCCCGCAGCGCCTTGACTTTCGTTATCTTAGATCACCTTTATGCTATCTATATTTTTCTCCGCTGTCTAATAACTTTTTCCATTTCACGTTTGGTTAGTGGGACCATCCTGCTATTCGTAGTGCTGTTTCGTTCGATTTTGTTGAAGCGTTGCTTAACTCGATAAGTAACATAAAGCACTACGAATATGAGTAACAACATTAACAATAGCGTTAACGTCGGTGTTTGGAAAATAAGTAGTATCGGATTATAAAATGAAGTGGTGTTTGGAGGTATCGTAGATGGGAAAAATGTTGTTGGAGTAGGTGTATTTGTCAAAGGGATATGCAGTAATGGAATAGATGTTGCAGTATTAGGTTCTGATATGGAAGTTGTGGGTGAGAACCAATCATGCCCAGAGACAAAGGCAGCGAGAATTGTGGTTATGCTAGCAAGAACCGCTATTAGTAGTGTAAGCTTTTGATTGAGAGATAGATTTGCTCTGCTTGGGGGCATCTCACAACTCTCCCCTAAACGCCCTATCCAGCACAGACGGCAGTAACGCGAGCCGCGATTTATTGGCACGTAATTTAGAGATTGGGTAGCTTTTACAGGTATCTGCTTCTGTTAGCATGGGGTAACCCCATTTTTCCCCAAGTATACTCCCGACCAACAGCTCTCAGGGCGATTTGACCAACACGCTCCTAACCAGATAAAATTGACCGAGGTAAAAAATGTATATCCCAAAACTGTATCGCGAAGAAGACCGAGAAAAAATCCTGGAATTCCTAAAGCAAAATAATTTCCCTGCATTGGTAACACATGATGGCGAAAAGCCAATCGCGACTCACTTGGCCGTTGAGATCATCGAAGGCGAAGATGGCGTATTGACAGTGTTGGGGCATATGTCCCGCGCGAACCCGCAGTGGAAGAGTTTTGGTGGGCAGGAAGTTTTGCTTATTTTTCAGGGTGCCCATACCTATATTTCGCCGCGCTGGTATGGTCACGTCAACGTGCCGACCTGGAATTACATGATGGTGCATGTCTATGGCAAAGTCCGCCTGGTGGAAGGGGAGGAGCTTCATTCCCTGCTAAGCCGTTTGGTGCACAACCATGAGGTTGACACTGGTTACAGCCTCGAAGGTCTGCCGCAGGATTTTGTGGAAAAAGAAATGAAGGGCGTGGCTGGCTTTGCCGTGGGTGTGACGCGGATCGAGGCGAGCTATAAACTGAGCCAGAATCGCAATCATGAGGATTACGAGAGTATAGTCCGCGAGTTGGAGGGGAGAGGCGATGAGAATTCGAGGGCAGTGGCGAGGGAGATGCGAAGCGCAAGGGCAGACAATAGACGATAGACCATCGTCCACGGTCTATTGTCCATCGTCCATGGTCCATGGTCTGGGCCCACGGCTCGCTCCTTGACGAAAGCCCCTCATGCGTATAAAATCCAAGCCGTTGTCAAGGTTGCGCCTCCGTGAGGAGGCGCATTTTCTGCCAGATGGTAGACCCAATTATCAAATGTTTAGCGGCGCGGCCGCTTTGCAGAATATCATTTCATAGGGTGAAGGTAACACGACCTATTTAGTGCGGACAAGGTCCGCCATTTTAATGGATTGTGTGAGAGGCGCCCGAGGAGTAAAGATGGATAAAGTTGTATTAAAAGCTACAAAACGTGACGTCACCGGCAAGCAGGTCAGCGCGTTGCGCCGCGCAGGTAAATTGCCTGCCGTGATCTATGGCCGTCACCTGGAACCGATGGCGATCTCGCTGGATGCTCACAGCACCAGCCTTGCCATGGCTAAGTTGTCGTCCTCAAGTTTGGTCACGATTGATGTGGATGGCAAGGAATACCCCGCACTGGTGCGCGATAGACAGCGCAACTTCATTAAGGGTAACCTGACCCATGTGGATTTCCTGGCTGTAGACCTCACCGAAAAGATCCGCGCTACTGTGCGCCTTATTTTCGATGGCGTTTCACTGGCCGTAAAAGATTACAACGCTGTGTTCGTGCATAACCTCGAAAAGCTGGAAGTGGAATGTCTGCCAACAGACCTGCCCGAAAGCATCACTGTGGATATTACTCCGCTCAAACAGATCGGTAATGGTATCCGCGTGCGTGATCTGGGTATTTCAGATAAGATCCGCATTTTGAATGACGAAGATGAGATGGTTGCTGTTGCCACTGCACCGAGAGTGGAAGAGCCCGCAGAAGGCGCTGCCGCTGCTGCTGTTCCTGGTGCTGAAGCCGCTGCTCCTGAAATCAGTGTGGAACGCGGTAAGAAGGAAGAAGAAGGCGCAGAGAAGTAATCTCTTTGCAAACAAAAAAATCCGCCATCGTAATGATGGCGGATTTTTTTGTTATAAGGCTTGTGTCATCCTGAGCGCTAGCGAAGGATCTCTCCTCGCTGGGCGGAAGACTCTTCGGTCGCGAAGTGCGCTCCCTCACATCGTCCCGATGTCTTTCCGGAGAGCGACACGTTATTCAGTCGGCGCAGACTTTTCCGCAGAATGCCGCCGAGGACTGCGGCTTAAGCCTGAAATAATATTTCGATAGCGGATTTTTATTTTAAGAAATCAAGCGCCTTCAAAAAACTGACGGTCATCCTGGCTGTTGCACCCCACAGCATTTCGCCGTCGTAAGGATGATAAGCGATCAGCGAGCGTTCAGATTCTCGCAGTGAAAATTCCCAGTAATTATTTTTATTTGCAAGCCACAATAACGGAATGGTAAAGATGCGCGCCACTTCGACTCCCGCCACCTTGAAAGCATAAGGCCAGGGGATGACACCCACGATCGGACTCACCCGAAAACTGCTGATCGTTATCAAGCGGTTGAGTCTCCCGAGGACTTTTACATCGGCGGGCTTCATGCCAATCTCCTCATCAGCTTCGCGTAATGCGGTTTGTTCCGGGGTTGTCTCGCCTTCATCACAAGCGCCGCCGGGGAAAGAGACTTGTCCTTTATGTGATTCGACATGGTCTGTGCGGCGGGTGAAGAGGATATGCCATTCGTCTTTGTAATAAGTTAATGGCAGGAGTACCGCCGCGTTTTTCAAGCGGGTATTCGGGTCAACCGCCATTTCAGCATACTCAAATGAAGCATCTGAATTTGATTGAGCCTCCAGCAATTTTTGGGCAATGAACTCCGGGGTTAGCTCTGTCATTTTATGACTTATGACTGTTCGCGTACCGGGCTGCCGCAATAAGCACATTCAGCGGTGATGTCGTCCAGCCATTCAACTTCATCTGGCTTTAATGTCCCGCCGCAGGATGGACAATGAGTTGGCAAAATAGGTTTCTTAGGAGGAGCGAATGTTTTGGCAGAAACTTCGCCTGGAAGATTTCCACTCAATAAATTTGCGATCTCATCCGCTTCAGCATTTAGATTGCGTGCTTGTAATTCATTGATAATACGTCCGCCAAGCATTTGCATACGAGGGAAACGTCTTTGGTTCGCAAGCATGGTCAGCCCGCGGCGGAGATGTGCAATGGCCAGCTTTGTCTGCCCGCTTAAGATGGCGGCACGCCCCGCTTCGATATATAAAAATGGAGCGCGTTGCGGAAAGCGTTCTTCTGCACCTTGCGCTAGTTTGTGAAATGTATTGGCGGCATTTGTATAATCGCCCGATGCCATCATTTGGTTGGCTTGCTGCAAAATGACTGGCACATCAGGCCTTGTCATTCTACGGAGGATTCGCTGTGCTCTGCGTCGGAACATTTTGTCTCCTAGTCTGAATCAACGCCTGCTTCATTTCCCAGTTCTATGGCACGAGGGTCAAGGTTTGCTTCTATTTTTCTGCCGAAGACTAAAAAGCCAGTATGCGCCACCATACGGTCCGTGGGGCGGATGCGGTTCGGGTCCGCTTTGTAGTAACGCAGTAGAAGTTCGCAGACTTCGATGAATGCGAATTTATTCTTCTTGAGTGCATACAGCGTTTTTTCCACCTGGTTAAAGGTAGGCAGGATCGTTCCAAAGAATCCGCCAGGCTTGAGCGCATTGCGCACTTGCGTTATGTAGTCAAAAGGATTTTGCACATCGAGGAAGAAGGCGTCGGCGTCAGATTCGTCAAAGCCCTCTTGGATGTCACGCAGTTTGAAGTCTACGCGCGAAGCGAGGCCAACACGCTCGATATTTTTCCGGGCAAGATTCTGTACATCCTGTTTTTGTTCATAAGAGATGACCTTTCCCTCTGCACCAACGGCTGATGCCAAAGCAATCGTCATTGAGCCTGAACCCGTGCCAGCTTCCATCACAGTCTGGCCGCTGGAGACGCTCATTTGGATCAGGATATAACCAATATCTTTCGGATAAAGTATTTGAGTAGTGCGCGGTAATTCATTAAGCAGATCAGAGATGGACGGCTGCAATAAAAAAAATGGCGCACCCGTATGGCTGAAGACTTGCGAACCCCAGGGCAGGCCGATCAGATCATCATGCTTGAGCACGCCGCGATGACTTTGAAAATCACCGCCTGCTTTGAGGGTGAGAATAAAATGTTTGTGTGTCAGGCCGACCAGTTGTGCAAGGTCACCATCGCGTGCATTGGATGAATAAGTCATGAGGATAATTGTACTCTTTCTTCGTTATCCAAATTTTCTGTTGGCGGTGTGATGGGTATGCTTCTTAGTTTTCGATTGGAGGCAAGCAAAACTGCGAACATGCCAATGCCAAGTGTGAGCAACCCGCACAACAAAGCAGGGACATAATTGAACAGCCATTCGGGCCTTCCAAGTGATTCGCCGACAACTGCAAGACTCGTTCCCACAGCGGCAGCATTCCAGATTCCATGAATTAATACAGCCGTAAAATATGCAGCGAACAATTGCCCAATTCGTTTCTCGCGAAAAGCGGAGACGATGCCCCAGCCAACCAGCCCAGAGGTGGTCATGTGCAGGAGACTTGTGCCTGCACGCACGCTGACAATAACGGGCCAGCTAATCGAGCCATCTATACTGGCATTCAGGCTTTCAATTAATGCAAAGGCCGCACCACTTATCAAACCCAGAACAAATCCCTGCGTGGGAGATTCGATTTTCCATGCAAATAACCAGACCGCCAGAGGCTTCAACAATTCTTCTATCAATGGTA
The DNA here is from genome assembly GCF_057083605.1 of Candidatus Villigracilis sp. Taxonomy (NCBI): domain Bacteria; kingdom Bacillati; phylum Chloroflexota; class Anaerolineae; order Anaerolineales; family Candidatus Villigracilaceae; genus Candidatus Villigracilis; species Candidatus Villigracilis sp. Next base: position 67,108 of record NZ_JBXMTI010000012.1, read on the forward strand.
CGAAGACAGCAATGTATCCGATGGCAACTGAAATAGCAATGGGGTTTGTAATGTAAGGCGCGAGCAGATTGAGGATCACCTGTTCATCTGTTTCAAATTCGAGCAGGCTGGCAAGGTTGAGAATCTCTTGCAGTACATCGGGTTGTGTGGCTGCGACGAAAACCGCGACGCCGATGGCGAATAACATCAACAGGATAATTTCAAGCCCCACCATGATCGTAGGGCCGATGGTCATGCCCAGACCAAAGACTGCAAAGAAACGCCAGCGCGGACCAAGCTCAAGCCCGTGTGTGCCAATGCCAATCAACATCCAAATGGGCGGGATGATAACCAGTAAGGTTAATAAGGGGAGAACGATCCATCCAAGCCAGGCAATCTCCGTGACTGCTACCAGGCCGCCGATCAACACAGAAAAAACCATAATCCCGATGACTGCGATGACCTGCCAGCTTGCAAATGGAAAATTGAATGGCAGGTCGGCCTGCTCACGTCCCATGGCTTTTTGCAGCACGAACCATGAACACGCCAGCAAGACAAGCACTTCAAAAGTGAAAGCGAGTGCCCCGATCATTTCGGCGGCGGGTTGACCGTTCTCCGAAAAAAGACTGAACAGGGAACTTATCCACAAGCCGAATGCGAGCAAGAGCAAAAACAAGATGCCAATACCAAATACCAGTAATGTCAGTAGTGAAGGCCAGTGAGTTTTATTTGTTTGCATTATTTTTCTTCAATCGTCACGCTGATGATCTTATCGCCCGGCGGCAGGAGCACGTTCTGGTCAGGGTCACGCGCCGCCAGTTGCTCCGCTATATTCAAGCCGCTAAGTACCTGCCCAAAGATGGTGTAAGCGCCATTCAAATGCGGCGCTGGGGCAAACGTGATGAAGAACTGGCTTCCGTTTGTATCTGGCCCGGAGTTTGCCATGCCCACCAATCCGGGCGCATCAAATAGCAGATCGCTGATCTCATTGTTAAATAAATAACCTGGGTTGCCTTTGCCCGTGCCGCTTGGGTCGCCTGCCTGCGCGGCAAAACCGGGGATCACACGATGAAAGGTCACACCGTCAAACCAGCCGGCACGTGCAAGGAAGACAAACGAATTCACGGCCAGCGGCGCTTTATCAGGAAATAACTCGATCACGATATCGCCCTTCTCCGTTTTGATGGTGGCGATATATTGTTTCGATACGTCGATGCTAAATGGCGGGCATTGGGTAAATTGTTTTTGCCCGAGCGCGATCAGACCAACAGAGTCGCTCATGTTTTTATAATCGAGCAGATAGAATTGCTCGCCGTTCATGAGGACAAGTGGGACTGCGGCAATACTTAATTGCTTTGCCGCTTCATACATCGACATCATCCTGGTCGTTGTTTCAGGGGCATTGATCACCGCTGTAAGTTGGTCACCATCCATGCCCAACGCTGACGCTTCCTTCACAACCCAATCGTTGAACTTGCTTGGGCTTAACCCCGCCCATTCGTTATATTTAGTGAATAATAAGTCATACATCACCCAGAACTGACCCTGCTCATCTGCGGCGAGTGCGGCGAGAACTGCTTTGTCAGATTTATCCAGGATGCCGATTAATGGTAATGGGCGAAAGACGAAACGCAAGTCATCGTGATTCTTCAACAATTCGCGGACGACATTTGCCATGCCCGCGCACCCTTGTGATTGAAACTCACAATATTCAACTAAAGTTACTGATGCATCCGCAGGCCCAATTGAAAAGTCCGCCGCGCTGACTGGGGGATATAGAGAACCATTGGGTGCTGAAGTCGGTTCCGCAAAGATAGCGGAACAGCCGATCACGGGCGTGGGCGTATCAATAACAATTGGTTGTTCAATAATTAAG